>JAHWJJ010000195.1 GCA_019348475.1 Gemmatimonadota bacterium
CCGCACTCCCGCACTCCCGCACTCCCGCACTCCCGCACTCCCGCACTCCCGCACTCCCGCACTAACGCACTAACGCACTCCCCCTCACCCCATCATCACCAGCGCCTTGAGAAACCCGTCCGGACGATCGCGGGTGTCGTCCAGCGCCTGGTCCAGGCGCTCCAGCGGGTACGTGTGCGTGTACAGCGGGGCGGGGTCCAGGCGCCCGGACGCAACGGCATCCACCGCCATCCGGATTCCCTCCACGTAGACCGCCGGGTCGCGCTCATGGGCGTTGATCACGTCCAGGCCGCGCCAGTTCCACATCTGCATGTTCACCTGGCGCGGCCCGTCCTGGTGATAGCCGGCGATGATCAGCCGCCCCCGCTCCTTCGTGATCTCCGCGGCCAGGTCCAGCGGCCACTGCTTGCCCACCGCCTCGATGACCCGGTCCGCCAGCACGCCGCCGGTCAGCTCCTTGACGCGCTCGATGATCGCCCGGTGATCGTCCATGGCGATGGTCTCGTCCGCGCCCATGCGCCGCGCCACTTCCAGCGAAAACGGGCGGCGGCTGATGGCGATCACCCGCGCCCCGGCGTCCTTCGCGAGCCGCGTCAGCAGCGCGCCCAAGAACCCGATCCCCACCACCGCCACCGTCTGCCCCCGCTGGACGTCGCTGCGGCGGAAGATGTTCATGGCGCACCCCAGCGGCTCGCCCGGGAAGGGCTGGCCGTCCAGCGAAGCGGGGAGCTTGACCGTCGCGGACGCGTCCGTCACGTCGTACTCCGCGTACGCGCTGTACGAAAGCGCGGCGACGCGGTCGCCCACGGCGAACTCCGCGACGTCCTCGCCCAGCGCGTCCACCACCCCCCACCCCTCGTGCCCCAGCGCGCCGGGCTCGGTGGGGTACTTCATCCACTCCGCCCCGCCCCACGGCGTCAGGTTGCTGGCGCAGACGCCGCACCCTTCCAGGCGGATGCGCACCTGCCCGGGCCCGGGCTCGGGGACCGGCACTTCATCCAGCGAAATCTCCCCGGGCGCCGTCAGGCGGGCGGCGCGCATGGTGGAAACGGCGGTCAGCGTGTCGCCCGCGTGGAGCGTGTCGAACGTCATTCGGAAGAAGTGCCCGGTTCAGGTGTCCAGTATCAGTGCCGGTGTCGAGTGCCCCTCCCCCCGGCGCCCTCCCCGCTCGTTGCTCGCGGAGCGGGGGAAAACTTCGTCTCGCGACCGGCGCTCTCCCCTCCGCCAACCCCTCCCCCGGGGTTGGGGGAGGGGTCGACCGCCGTTGCGAGGAATGAGCAAAAGGCGGGTCGGGGGAGAGGGCCCCGGCGAGGGCCCGCCCCTCAGTCCGCGCCCACGGCGGCGGCCAGGGGCTCGCGCTCGGCGGCGCGCGGGAGCACCGGCGACTCCAGGTCGGCCTCGCGCAGCCAGTCCACCAGCTTCTCCAGCCCCGCCTTCCACGAGGTGCGCGGCTTCCAGTCCAGCACCCGCTCCAGCTTCGCGGTGTCGCTCACGTACACGCGCTGGTCGCCGGGGCGCCAGTCGGCGGTGTGAACGGGGACGGAGCGGCCGGTCACGTCCTGCAGCCGCTCGATGACCCCGCGCACCGTCACCGCGTTCTGGGCGCCGCCGCCCACGTTGAACACCTCGCCGGCCACGGTGTGGATGCGGTCCATGGCGCGGCGCATGGCGTCCACCAGGTCGTCGATCCACAGGATGTCGCGCACCTGAAAGCCGTCGCCGTAGACGGTGATGGGCTCGCGGCCGTAGAGCGCGCGCCCGAAGTGCGCCACCCACCCCTGGTCCTCGGTGCCGAACTGGCGCGTGCCGTAGATGCAGCTCATCCGGAAGACCACCGTGGGCAAGCCGTAGATGCGGGCGTAGTCGTGGACGTACTGGTCCGCGGCGCCCTTGCTGCACCCGTACGGCGAGTGGAAGTCCAGCCGGGCCGCCTCGCTGATCCCGCGCCGCCCGTCGGCGTAGCGGTACGCGCCATCGGCCAGCTCCACGGCGACGTCCTCCATCCCCCCGTACACCTTGTTGGTGGAGGTGAAGAGGACGGGAGGCGGGTTCAGCATGGTGCGCGCGGCCTCCAGCACGTTGAAGGTGCCGATGACGTTGGTCTGCAGGTCGGTGCGCGGGTCGTCCAGCGACGTCGTCACGGCCACCTGCGCCGCCAGGTGAAAGACCTGCTTGGACTGGCGCACCAGCGGCGTGATGCGCGCCGCGTCGCGCACGTCCACCTGCTCGATGCGCACGCGGTCGCCGTGGTTCGCCTGGAGCCACGCGGCGTTCCGGCGCACGCCGTCGCGGGAGAAGTTGTCGGCCACGATCACCCGCTCGCCCTCACGCAGCAGCGCATCGGCCAGGTTGCTGCCGACGAACCCGGCGCCGCCCGTGATCAGGATGTGGTCGCGCTTGCCCTTCATCGTCCGCCTCCTCACAGCGTGAGTCCGCGCGCGGCCAGCTCGGCCGCGTGGGTTTCCACATGATCCTCCGGCCGCTCCTGTTCCTGCAGCCATCCAACCAGCTCCTGCATTCCCTCCTCGAACGCCACCCGCGGCTCGTAGCCCAGCACCTCGCGCGCGAGCGAGATGTCGGCGAAGCAGTGGCGGATGTCGCCCACGCGGTACTTGCCCGTGACCTGCGCCTGCACCTGCGTCCCCAGCACGCCGGCCAGCGTCTGCGCCACCTCGCGCACGGTGACCGCGCGGCCGCTCCCCACGTTGAACGCCTTGCCCACGGCCGCCTCTTCTTCGGCCGAAAGGAGCAGCGCCTGCACCACGTCGTGCACCGAGACGAAGTCGCGCTTCTGCTCGCCGTCCTCGAAGATCAGGGGCGGCTGCCCGTTCAGCAGCCGGCTGCTGAAGATGGCCGCCACGCCGGTGTAGGGGTTGGAGAGCGCCTGGCGCGGGCCGTAGATGTTGAAGAACCGCAGCGCGACGCTGGGAATGCCGTACGCGGCGCCCATCATCAGCACCATCTTTTCCTGGTCGGCCTTGGTGAGCGCGTAGATGGAGGTGGGGTCCAGCGGCTTTCCCTCGTCCGTGGGCGCCGGCACCAGCTCGGCGCCGTCCACGTCGCGCGGGTTCCACTGGTCGTTCCTGAGCTGGTCCGCCGTACGCAGGATGGCGGTGGGCGCACCACCGTCCGGGCGCGTGTAGCGCCCCTCGCCGTAGATGGACATGGACGAGGCGACGATCAGCTTCTGCACGCCGCCGCGGTCGTCGACCAGCGCCTGCAGCAGGTGGGCGGTGCCCAGGGTGTTGACGTCGGTGTAGTCGGCGATCTGGTACATGCTCTGGCCCACGCCGACGGCGGCGGCCAAGTGGTACACCACCTCGACGTCGCGCAGGGAGCCGCGCACGTCGGCGGGGCTGCGCACGTCGCCCTGGATGAACTCCGCGTCGCCGGGCACCCAGGCGGGCTTGCGCCGGTCGGAGCCGTGCACCTGCGGATCGAGGTTGTCAAGAATGCGCACCCGGTCGCCGCGCGCCAGCAGCGCGTCCACAAGGTGGCTGCCCACGAACCCCGCGCCTCCCGTCACCAGCACTCTCCGACCCGCCACTCCGCACCTCCGTTCCGCGGTGATCCCTCCTTTGCCGGCGCGCGGCCGTCCGCGCGCGCCGCCCCTCCCTTTCCCCGCCGCCCGGCGGGCCCTGCACCCACGCAAAAGCATGCCGCCACCGCACCGCCACCGCGCGTCCTTCCGCAGACGCTGAGCTGCACCTCGCAACGTCCATTCCGTACGTAACACTGCGCGACAGATGCGCTAAGCTCCTACATATCGGCTCCAGCTACGCCGCGCAGCGGCGCCGGAACGAAGCGCGGGGGACCGGACGCCGGTCCCCCGCACCGCGGGACGTTATCCGGGGACCCGCACCCCGCACCCGCGGGGGGTGCGGACGTCCGCGCGGGGAGCGCCCCGGCGGGGACAGCCGCGCATGCGCGCCGCACGGGCCGCCCTCACGCCACCACCCCCAGGCGGCGGTCGTAGCCGCCTTCCCACCGCTCCATCCTCGCGTTCACCTCGTCCGCGGGAACGCCGCTGACCAGGCGCTGGGCCAGCCGAACGCCCAGGCGGCGCTCCTGCGCGCGCTGGTACTCGGCGGCGCGGCCGTGCTCCAGGTGCTCGGCGGCCTCCATCTCCAGGGCGAACGCGAGCCGGTCCAGGTCGGTGAAGATGCGGCCGCGCAGGTCCATGTCTTCGGGAGCGTCGGCGGGGCTGGGCTGGCTTTGCATGATGCTGGACGGGGCGGAGCTGCAGCCGGACCGCTTTTTCCGAAAACCCGCGCCGCGGCGGGGTTTTGCGAAATCGTATGTAGCTGTGGGCGCAAGCGGCGTGCCGTAAACCTTTACGCCAGCACAGGCGGGAGCGGCGCCGCAGCGTCGCGGCGCACTCCGGGCGGACCGCGCAAGACACGCAGGTTTCGTGTACCTGTATGGACGGAGCGCACGCCCGCGGACGCCGTCTCCCGGGTGCGCACCCCGTGCCAGGGGGCTCCCCAGGCGCCCCCCCACACTCCGATGTGCCTTCCCGCCATGCACTTGCGTCATTGCGCCACGAGCAAGGGGAATCGCCGCCGGACCCTCCGTCCGCCGCCTGCGTCGGCGCCTCCGAATGCACCCCCGACTGACGGCGTGCATCATTGTAGTTGATCACGGCGGCGAGCGCCAGATTTTCGTGCGGGTGGGGGTGCCTCCAAATGCGCACCACCAGATGTGGGGGTGTAGATGCCATTGCCGTGCCGCGCGGCCGCTGGAGCGGGAACACCGCTCCTCCTGCGCCGCCGCACCGCGGTTCAATCGCCGGCGAAGGGAAGGCAGGCGTGCTCCTGAAAGCCGCGCGGCTCGATCTGGATGGTGAGGTGGTGCAGGTGAAACTCGTCGTGGAGCAGGGCGTGCAGCTCCGCCAGGATCTCGCCCGACTGGCGGCGCACGGCGCGGTCGCCGACCACCACGTGGGCGCTCATGGCGTCCAGCCCGCTGGTGATGGTCCACACGTGCAGGTCGTGCACCTCTTCCACGCCGTCCACCCGTCCCATCGCGGCGCGCACCGCCTCCAGGTCCACGTGGGTGGGGGTGCCCTCCAGCAGCACGCGCACGCTTTCGCGCAGCAGGTGCCACGACGAGTACAGCACCAGCACGGCGATGGCGATGGAGACGGCGGGGTCGGCCCACAGCCACCCCATGGTCCACACCGCCACGCCCCCCACGATGGCGCCCACGCTCCCCAGCGCGTCCGTCAACATGTGCAGCCAGGCGCCGCGAATGTTCAGGCTCTCGTCCTTGCCCCCGTGCAGCACCAGCAGCCCGATGACGTTCACGGCCAGGCCCCCCGCGGCGATCAGCATCACCGTGAGCCCCATTACCGGCTCCGGCCGCTGAAGGCGCTGCCACGCCTCGACGAAGATGAAGAGGGAGATGGCGATGAGCGTGGCCGCGTTGGCCAGGGCGGCCAGGATCTCGGTGCGGTGGTAGCCGTAGGTGTGGCGCGGCGTGGCCGGCTTCTGCGCCATCCACAGCGCGAACAGCGAGAGCGCCAGCGCGCCCACGTCGCTCAGCATGTGCCCCGCGTCCGCCAGCAGCGCCAGCGAGTTGCTCAGCAGCCCGCCGACGATCTCCGCGACCATGTACACGGCCGCCAGCACCAGCGTCAACGTCAGCCGCTTGCGGTTGCGCGCGGCGCCGTGGGAGTGGCCGTGGCCGTGATGGTGGTGTCCGGCGCCCATGAGGAGGAGAAGTGCCTGGTGCCCAGGTTCAAGTGCCCCAGGTTCAGGTGCCCGGGTCGGAGCACCGTCGACACAGCGGCAGAAAGGATCGTGCGCCTGGTCAGCCGCCGATGGTGATCTGCGGCGGGGGCGGGGGCACGGGCTGCGCCGCGGGCGCGGGACCGGCGCGGATGCCGCGGACGATCAGCCAGATGCCCACGGCGATCATCGCCATGCTGAGCGTCTGCCCCATGGTCAGCGGTCCCAGGACGGTGCCCACCGGGTCGCCGGCGTCCGTGAACTGCGCGTCGGGCTGGCGGAACAGCTCCATCAGCGACCGCAGCAGCCCGTAGCCCAGTACGAAGACGCCGGCGTACGTCCCCGGCGCAAGGTCGCGCCCGCGGCGCCGGTTGTAGGCGTACAGCGCCCACAGCACCAGTCCCAGCAGCAGCCCCTCGGTGAGCCCCTCGTACAGCTGCGAGGGATGTCGCAGCGGCACCTGGTCGCGCACCTGGTCCCACACGCCCGTCTCGTACGCCTGCTCGATCAGCAGCTCGCGCTCGCGCAGCGTGCGCCCGGCCTCGGCGCCGGTAAGCTGCATGGCCACCGGGTCGGTGGGAAAGCGCACCGCCCACGGCACCGCGTCTGTGGTGACGCGCCCGTACAGCTCGCCGTTGATGAAGTTCGCCACGCGAACCGTCAGGATTCCCGGCGTAACCCCCAGGGTGATGCAGTCGCCCACGCGCAGGAACGGAATGCCGTGCCGCCGCGCGAACCACCAGCCGGCCACGATGGCGCCCGCGAAGCCGCCGTGGAACGCCAGTCCGCCCTCCCAGATGCGGATGATGCGCGCGGGGTTGGCCGCGAAGCTGGCGAAATCGTAGAAGAGGATGTAGCCAAGGCGGCCGCCCAGGATCACGCCGACGATCAGCGCGAACACCAGGTCGCCCACGCGGTCGGGGGCGAGGGGGAGAAAGCCGCGGCGGGCCAGGCGCCGGAGGATGGCGTAGCCGGCCGCGAAGGCCGCCATGAAGCCGATCCCGTACCACCGGACCGCCAGCCCGCCCGGCAGCTGCAGGGCGACGGGGTCGATCCGGGGGAACGGGATCTCGATCAGCCCCAGGAGGGGCGCGACGGACGCCACCGGGGCGGCGGAGCGAAGGGTCAGCGAGCGGCGGCCCTGGCCACGGCCTCCGTGAGCCGCATCTCGATGATGGTGGCCTGCTGCGAGCCCTTTTCGCTCTCGGCCAGCAGCTGCCGGTAGATGTCGGCCGCGGCCTTGTAGTCGCCGGCGGCCTCGTGCTGCAGCGCGGCCTGGCCCAGCGCCTCGAACTTCTGGTACTTCATGGCCGCCTTGTCGGCGGCCTGCTGGTAGGCGCGGATGGCCGCGGGGCGGTTGCCCGCCTGGGCATACGCCGAGCCCAGCATCATCGCCGCCTGGGAGGCCAGCCGCGAGTTGCCGCCGGCCACCTTCTGCAGCTGGGCGATGGCGCGCGCCGGCTGGCGCTGGTCCAGCAGCGACTGCGCCAGCAGCAGCCGCGCCTCCACGGCCTCGGGGGTGCCCTCGTACTGGCGGATGAAGTTCTCCAGCTCGCGGGTGCCGACGGCGGTGAGCAGGGCCGGGTTGGAGCGCATGGCCAGCAGATGCTCGCCCGCGGCGGCGCGCTTCTGCGCCCGGGAATACTGCCACACCACCAGCCCGCCCACCACCACCAGCGCGATCGCCGCGATCCCGATGATCATGCGGACGTTGCGGCGCGCCCACGCGGCGAGTTCGGCGGCGCGCACGGCCAGCGCGTCGTCGGAGTCGAGCTTGTTCTGCGGAGGCCGCGAACGGGCGGCGGTGGACGTTGCCATGCGGGACCCTTGGGGTATGCTGGGAAAGAGGCGGCGAGGCCGCCCCGGGATCGACGGAAAACAAAGACGCGCGCACGCCGGGGTCCGGCGCGCGCAGAAACGCGTAAAGCTACGCAAAGCCCTGCACCCGGTCAACCGGCGGGCCTGGCCGGAAAGAGCCAGGGCCCTTCCCGCTCGTTCCTCGTGGACCGGGAGAACTTCGACGCGCGCGGCAGGGTGGCTCCTCATCTCCCTTCACCCGCGCCGTTTGTGGGGGAAGGGCCGGGGATGGGGGGCGCCCGCCCGGGCACCGCCCTCTCCACGACACGCGATTGCAACCCGTGCAACCGCGGGGGCCCCTCCCCGGCACCCGGCCTCCCCCCCTCCTTGCGCGCGAAGCGGGAGAACTTCGACGCGTGCGGCAGGGTCGCTCCTCATCTCCCTTCCCCCACGCAGTTTGTGGGGGAAGGGCCGGGGATGGGGGGCGCCCACCCGGGCACCACCCTCTCCACCTCGGGCCATCTCACCGTTCACCCCTTCACCCGTTCACCCGTTCACCCGTTCACCCGTTCACCCGTTCACCC
>JAHWJJ010000196.1 GCA_019348475.1 Gemmatimonadota bacterium
CGGCTTTGCGTTGCGGCGGCCGCTCGGGCACGACGGGGCTCCGGCGCGGATTCCAGAGCGAGCCTCCGCAATCCGGTATGATGCGCTGGGGGTCACTCCATCACTCCATCACTCCTGCGGCATCAGTTCCGCGCCCCGCGGAGAGCAGGCGCGGCGCGCGGGGGCAGCGCGAGAGGGAGCAGCAGCGCGGCCGCCAGCGCGATGGCGGCGCCCATGGCGAAGGCGGCGGGGGACCCGAACGCCTGCCACACCGCCCCGAACAGCACGCTGGCGGGGAGCGCGGCCAGGCCGATGGCGGCGTGGTACGCGCCGAACGCGCTGCCACGCAGCCCCGCCGGCGCCAGCCCCGCCACCAGCGCCTTCTCCGGCCCCTCCGTCAATCCGAAGAACAGGCCGTAGACCACGAACAGGGCCCACACCTGCCACTGGGCGTCCACCAGGGCGAACCCCGCGTAGACTGCCGCGTAGACCAGCCACCCGGCGACGATGGCGGTGCGTGCGCCCACGCGGTCGCTCCACCGCCCGCCCCACGCGCTCCACGCCGACTTGCTCACGTGCAGTGCGCCCCACAGCAGCGGGATCGCCGCCGTGGGGACGCCCACCTGGTGCGCGCGCAGGAGCAGGAAGGCGTCCGAGGCGTTCCCCAGCGTGAACAGCACCAGCACCCCCAGGTATCGCGGCAGCACCGGCCCCAGCTGGCGCAGGCGGGGGAGCGGCGGCGCGGGCGCCACGGCGGCGCGCGGGGCGGGCGCCGTCTCGCGCACCTTTCCCGCGACCACGGCCACCGTCAGCAATCCGGGGATTACGGCCAGCGCGAACACGGTTCGCAGGTGGCCGTCCAGCGCCAGCAGCAGCGCGGAGGCCATCAGCGGCCCCGCGACGGCGCCCGCGTGATCGGCGGCCCGGTGCAGGCCGAACGCGGCGCCGCGCCGGTCCTCCGGGACGGACTCCGCGAGCAGCGCGTCGCGCGGGGCGGTGCGCAGCCCCTTGCCCACGCGGTCCAGCAGCCGCACCGCCAGCACGTGCCACCCCGCCACCGCCAGCGCGATCAGCGGCCGCCCCAGCGCCGCGATCCCGTAGCCGGCCACCGTCAGCCGCTTGCGGCGGCCGCTGCGGTCCGCCATCCACCCGCTGGCCAGCTTCAGCAGGCTGGACGCGCTTTCCGCGGCGCCCTCCACCAAACCGACGAACGCCGCGCCCGCCCCCAGCGTGCCCGCCAGGAACAGCGGCAGCAGCGGATAAATCATCTCGCTGGCCGCGTCGTTCAGGAACGATGCGGCGCTCAGCCACAGCACGTTGCCGCGCATCAGCGCGGGAGCGCGTTTCGCCGCTTCCGCCAGAGAGCCTCCGCGACCGTGTGATCCGCGCCGGGTGCGGTCTGCCCCGGGCAGGCTGGTACCCGATCCCGGAAAAAAGCACGGACCTCAGACCGAGTCAACGGATTCCAGCCGCCTTGCGAAGGATCGTTCTGGAATCCAAGCCGGAAAACCCGTCGTCACCGAGCCGCGCAATCCAAAGCCGTCGCGGGCAGGCGGGCAGTACTGGATGCATGCGGGTGCGACGGCCGGAGCGGACCGGAGGGGCTCGGGAGGATGCAGGCGTCCCCTGGAAGAGAGGATGCTGCCGGCGAGGGGACGGGATCCGCATTTTTTGGATGGGCAGAGATCAACGTCGCGCGGGGGGGGCCGGCCGGGGCAGATCATCTACCCGATCGCGATCTGTAAAAGGCCGCCCCGGCTGGACACTCGACAACCGTCTGGAGAAGCCCGGCTCAACCGGATTTGACAACGCAGCGTCGAAAACCCGAACTCGGGAACCGGTGGGATCGACGGGAGGAACGACGCGCGGCGGACGGAGACTGGGGAGACGCACGGAGCCCCGCCGCGACGATCCGCGGCGGGGCTCCGGTGTGTCGTCTGTTCCGCCGTGCGTCAGTCGATCAGCAGCAGCGCCACCAGCACGCCCAGCGCGATGGCGGCGACCAGGTACCAGAAGCTCTGGTTCATCTGGGCGCTCTCGGTGCGCTCGGCCTCCATCGCGGCCACGCGCTGCTGGATCTGCTCGCGGCTCACGAAGATGGAGGGCGCGGGGGCCTGCTGCGCGTCCTGCTGCACCGTCGCGACCTGCGTCACGGCCGGCTGGTCGCCGGGCGACTCGATCGCCTGCTGCGCGGCGGCGGGGGTAGCGGCCATCAGCGCGGCGGCCGCCACTACGAGGAGCTTCTTCATCTGCACCTCCAAACCGGAATGTGAGGGGTGGTCCCGCCCACGATGGACGGACGCGCCGCCTCTCCGCAATCTCCGTGCGTGCTAGTCGACAGGGGGTGCGTTCGCCCGCTGCGCCAGCTCGCGCACCACCCGCAGCAGCCGCGCCCGGTCCCCCCGGAAGTGGTGGCCGCCGTTCAGCTCGATCACCCGCACGGGCGCCGTCGCCATCGCCGGGCACGCGGCCTTTTCGTCGCCCCGCCCCCACACGCAGAGCACGTCCAGCCCCGCCAGCCTGTCCACCTCCGGGCGCGTGGCCCGGCGCGGGGCGGACGAGGTGCGCCACCACTGCTCCACGCGGAACTCGAAGACGGCGTCGTGCGCCAGCGCCAGCAGCGCGACGCCGCCGATCATCCCCCGCGTGTCGTCCGGGAGCCGATTGACCAGGAACGGGAGCACGTCGGCACCCATGGAGTAGCCCACCAGCACCACCCTGTCCCGCCCCCACTGGCGCCCGTGGTGGCGGATCACGCGGTCCAGGTCGCGCGCGGCCTGCTCCGGCGTCCGGGGAGTCCAGTAGTAGCGCAACGAGTGCCAGACCACCGAGGGGATCCCGTGCGCCGCCAGCTCCGCCGCGACGCGCTTGCCCGTCCCGCCCGTCGGGCCATCCCCCGTCAGCACGATGGCGAAGGCGCGGCCGGTGCCCCCCTCGGCCGCCGGCAGCGCGCGCAGGGGGAGCGGCCGCATCCGTCCATCCTCCAAGCCGGGGGTTTCGGGGATGCGGACGCGGCCGCACCCGGCGCAAGCCGCGGCCAGCACGACGGCGATCCATGCGGCGGCGCGCGTCATCCCCCGCCCCGGCCGCGCCGAAAGATGCCGCGGTAGCCGCCCGCGATGAGCGCCGACACGTCGGCCGTGATCCGCGGCAGCGCCAGCCCGCCCGGGTACGCCAGGTAGCGCGGCTCCCACGACGGGTGGAACTTGTCCTTGTAGGTGCGCAGCCCCTGGAAGTTGTACAGGGCCTCGCCGCGCTGAAACAGAAAGTTGCCGATGCGCGTCCACACCGGCGCCACCGGCGAGGGCTCCAGCCCCGAGAGCGGCGCCATCCCCAGGTTGAAGCGGGTGTATCCCTGGTCGCGCCCCCACAGCATCAGGTTCAGCAGCAGCGCCTCCATCACGTTGCGCGGCGCGTCCGGGCGGTAGCGCATCAGGTCCACCGAAAGCTCCGCCCGCCCCGGGCCCGGCCACACGCTGGCGAACGCCACGAGGCGGCCCTCCTCCTCGACCATCGCCGCGGGAAAGCGCCGCACGTAGTCCGCGGACAAGAAGCCCAGCGAAAAGCCCTTCTCAGAGGCGCGCTTTTCCTCCAGCCACGCGTCCGACACCTCCTTCAGCCGCGGCACCAGCGCGGGCACCTCCTCCACCGGCGCCACCCGGAAGCTCATCCCGCTGCGGCCGAAGCGGTTCAGCACCAGCCGGAACGGCTTCTTCTCCGCGCCGTCCAGGTTGAAGCCCTTCAGGTCCACGCACGCCTCCTCGCCCAGCTTGGCGAACGCCAGCCCAAAATCCGCGTACTGGTGCAGCTTCTCCTTCCCCACCTGGTAGAAGACGGGCACCCCCCCGAAATCGTCGCACAACTCGAAGAAGCGGCGGATCAATCCCGTCACGGCGCGCGGGTCGCCGATCGGGTCGCCCATGGCCACCCAGGTGCGGCCCTGCACGGCGTACATCAGAAAGGCGCGGCGGTCCTCGCTGAACAGCAGCGTCTTGTCGCGCAGGTACACCAGGTAGGGCACGGTGGACGTCTGCGTGTCGATGAGCGCCCGCGCCGCGTCCAGCTCCTCGTCCGTCGGCAGAGCGATGGTGGGCGGCGCGGGGCGCAGAAAGCGCAGCACGCCGAACGCCAGCATCAGCACCACCGCCAGCATGGTGGCGCGCAGCGCGCGGGGGGCGTCCTGCCGCAGCGCGAACCGCCACCACAGGTCGCCGCTGTACTCCACGTGCTGAAAGGCGAACACCCCCAGCCACACCGCGGCGCCCACCACGGCCACCACGCCGAACGTCCACCCCGGCGAAAAGCGCGCGGCCCAGAAGTCCGCCTTGCGGTCGAAGGCGGGGCGGCTGGCGAACAGGGCCAGCAGCAGCCCCCCCAGCAGCGCCGCCTCTTCGTAGTCCGCCCCCTTCAGCAGCGACGCCGCGATCCCCAGCGACAGCCAGGTGGCCGCGAACACGAACGCGATGTCCAGCCGCCGCGCCACGCCGTGTGAGACGATCAGCAGCCCCACGCCGGCGAGGGAGCCGATCAGGTACCCCGCCTCCACCAGCACCAGGGGCACATGGCGGTCGATCCACGCCAGCCGGTGCGGCTCCGTGGGCGTGGCCCCGGACACCAGCAGGAGCGCCCCGGCCAGGAAGATGAACATCGCCAGCACCCGCGGCGCCAGCTGCTGCGTCACCGAGCCGAACCAGTTTCCCCAGCGCGCGAAGTGGTGGCGGCGCAGACGCAGCTCGTCCACCACCAGGATCACCAGCGCCGCGGCCAGCGGCAGGACGTAGTAGATCAGCCGGTACAGAAGGAGCGACGACAGCAGCCGGCCGGGGGTCAGGTAGCCGTCCAGCAGCACGATCATCGTCCCCTCGAACACCCCCACCCCGCCGGGAACGTGGCTCACCAGCCCCAGGATCTGCGCGGCCAGAAAGGCGCTCAGGAACTCCCAGAAGGTCAGCTCGGTGCGCGGCAGCAGCGCGAACAGCACCCCCGCGGCCAGCGCCCAGTCCACCGTGGACAGGATGAACTGCCACGCCACCATCCGCATGGGGGGAAAGGGGATGGTCCACCGCCCCACGCGCAGCGGCCCCCGGTGCAGCGCCGCGGCTGCCGCGTACGCCGCCCCCGACGCCAGCAGCGTCCACCCGATCAGCGCCACGGCCAGCGGGCCCAGGAACGAGCGGATCCCGGGGTGCGGGTCCACGGCCAGGCTGAAGCCGGCCAGCACCAGGAACCCCAGCCAGAAGGTGCCGGAGTAGAAGACGACGATGCGCGAGATCTCCTCCGCCTGCAGCCCCCAGCGCGAGTAGAAGCGGTAGCGCACGCTGGTGCCGGAGATGATGGCGAAGCCCACGTTGTTGGCCACCGCGTAGCCGATGAACGAGGCCACCGCCACCTTCCAGCTGGTCAGGCTCCGGCCCACGTAGCGAAAGGCCAGCAGGTCGAAGGCGCAGAGCACCGCGTAGTTGGCCGCGGTGAACAGGATGGAGAGCAGGATGGACGACGCGGGAAGGCCCTGCATGGAGCGCCGCACGTCCGCGTACTCCACCTCGCGCAGCTCCGCGTTCAGCACCAGCACCGCCGCCGCGAACAGCGCCACCCCGACCGCGGGCGACAGCCAGCGCCACGCCCAGTGCACGGGGGCGCGTGGCGTCACCTGGGGCGCGGCGGTGTCGGCGGAAGCGGTGGAGAGCGTCAATTTGTGGGCAAACGGCTGTTGGGGGGGCCAATGTAGGCGCGCCGCCCCGCCGGGAAAAGGACGGCCGCCCACGCAACGAAAGTTCCGCGCCGCACCACTGTCCGAGGAACGGCAACGGCGTCCCGCCTCGCGGGGACCCGCGCGCCCGAAACCCGGGGGTTCCGCCGTCGACGGTGGCGGTATGCGCCGCTGCACCTTCGCGCGCCCGCCGCGGCGCGGCGCGTGCATCGCGGGCCGCCCCGAGCGAGAATCACCCACGGAACGCGAGACGATACCCATGCGCATGCATCGCTGGATTCCGGCCGTCGCCCTTATCGCCGCGCTGCCGCTGGCGGCCTGCGGCGCCGGCGCCGACGACGAGCAGGCCACGGCCTCGGGCGGAACGCAGGCCGTCGAGGCGACCCCCGCCAGCGACGGCCGTTCGGTGTCCGGCTCCGAGTCGGCGCAGGAGCACGGGACCGCCGCCAACGACACCACGCCCTACCGCCCCGGGACGCCCTGACGGGCTGAAAAGAGGATCATCACAGAGTCGTGGCAGGTGCTGACGAACGTCTGCAACGAAGTCGACGGGTGCGGGACGGGCCGCCGGGAGCGGCCACGAAACGCCCCCGCGGCCTTCGCTGGGCCGCGGGGGCTTCGTCCGTCATGGGCCGTGAGGTGTTACGGACTTCGGTTCTGCGCCGGGTTGGCGGGGTTCGTCTGTCCGCCCGCGGCCGGGGTGCCGGTGGCCGTGGGCGCGGCCTCGGCGGGGGCGTTCTGCCCGGGCTGCACCGTGGACTTCGCCTCCTGCGGCTCTGGACGGCCGGTCTTGGCCGCCTGCGCGGCGGCGGGGTCGGTCACGTCGCCGCGGGCCTGCTGCGCGGCCTTTTCGCGCGCGGCCCGCACGCCCTCGCGCTCGAAGCGCTGCAGCCAGCTCATCACGTCCTGAGGGGGCGTGTAGCCCTGCTTACCGCGCGGCTGCGCCTCGCCCTGCTCCAGCCCGGCCACGATGTGCTCGTAGTTGCTGCCGGGATGCCAGAGCACCCAGTCCTCCAGCCCCACGTCGTACACGCCCTGCTTCTGCTGGCGGATCTGCTGCGGCCCGTACGTCTGGTGGTTCCCCCGCAGCCAGGGCGCGCTGAACGCCTGCAGCCAGGGGATGATGCGGGCCGGCTGCACCCCCGCCTCGCGAAGCTGGTCGCTGCGCCAGCGCGCCATCCCCGCGCTCTTGAACAGCACCTCGTAGGGCATCAGGTCCGGCTTGGGCACGCCGGGCAGGTGGGTGGGAAAGTAGTGCGACGGGTACATCATGGGCAGGATGTGGTCGGCGATGGCGCTGATGGTCTCCCACTGCTGCCCGATGTTCACGTCGCCCCCCTCGTTCGGCGAGAGCCCGAACACGTCCGCCGTCACCGTGGCGCCCAGCGGGTGCAGGCGGCGCCTGGCCTCCAGCAGGAACGCGGCGATGGCGTCGGTGCGGTCGCCCCGGGCCCGCGGGTGCACCTGCGCGGGGAGGGACCTGTACGGCTCGGCGAACCGCACGTAGTCGAACTGGATCTCGTCGAACCCCAGCCGCGCCACCTCTTCGGCGATGTCGAGGTTGTAGTCCCACACCCGCTCGTCCCAGGGGCTCACCCAGGTGTTCCCCGCCTTGTCCACCCACAGGCCGCCGCCGGGATTCTTCACCGACCAGTCCGGCCGCGCCTTGGAAAGGATGGGGTCCTTGAAGACGACGATGCGGGCGATGAGGTAGATGCCGTGCGCCTTCATCGTGTCGACGAACGCGCGCGGGTTGCGGATGGTGATCTCCGAATCCGCCGTGAGCTCGTTCTGCAGTTCCAGGTCGCTCACGTAGTGCAGCCCGCGCTCGTCCTTCATGTCGATGACGAACGCGTTGATCTCCGTCTGGTCGGCGATCTCGATCAGGCGCCGGCGGTGTGTGCCGCTCCCCGCCTTGTAGGCGTTGACGTACAGCCCGCGGATGATGGGCGGCGCCTTTTCGCGCGGCGGCTTGACCGCAGGCTGCGCGGGTGTCCCGGCCTGCTCGCCCGCGGCCGCCTGCGCGGTGTCGCCCGCCGCCACCGCGTCCTTTTCCCCCGCCGAATCCCCGCCGCACGCGGCCAGCAGCACCGCGAGCGAAGCGACCGCCAGATGGCGGATGGATGTGGTGGACATGTCTGCCCTGTTTCTGATGGTCGGGATGGTCGTTCCGGTTCGCGCATCAACATCGCGCGCCTGGTCGCGGAGCGGCAAGGTTCGCGCCGGGCAAAGCCCTCGCGCTCGTGTTTTCGAGCCCTCTTGTGAAATCCGCTTTGAGCCGGGCTTGTCCACTCCTGTCGTCCAGCGTCCAGCCGGGGCGGCCTTTTACAGATCGCGATCGGGTGGATGATGTGCCCCCGCGGGCA
>JAHWJJ010000197.1 GCA_019348475.1 Gemmatimonadota bacterium
GGGCTGCGCGCGGCGCTGCGCCAGGACCCGGACGTCATCCTGATCGGCGAGATGCGCGACACCGAGTCCATCGACATCGCCCTGAAGTCGGCGGAGACGGGGCACCTGGTCATCAGCACGGTGCACACGCGCGACGCGGCGTCCACCATCAGCCGCCTGGTCGCCACCTTTCCGCCGGACGAGCAGAAGGTGGTGCGGCTGCGGCTCGCGGAGCAGCTGCAGGCCGTGGTCTCGCAGCGGCTCCTTCCCAGCAAGGACGGCAAGGGGCGCGTGCTGGCGGCGGAGGTGATGGTGGTGAGCGGCACCATCCGCGACTGTATCGCCGACGCCGAGCGGACGGCGGAGATCCCCGAACACATCGCCGAGGGGAAGACCACGTACGGGATGCAGACCTTCGACCAGGCGCTGATGGACCTGGTGATGAGCGGCCAGGTGGACTACGCCGTCGCCAAGGCCGCCGCCACCAACCCGGGCGACTTCGAGCTGAAGATGAACATGCTCTCCTCGCGCTCCGGTCCCGGCACCTCCGCCGCGCCACCGGCCATGGCCGGGCTGTCGCAGGACTACTTCTAGGGGATGGCGTACGCGCTGCTGGCCCTGTCGCAGGTGGCGGGACTGCTGCTGGTGCCGTTCGGGCTCGCCGGCACCTGGGTGCAGGTGCTGGGGGTGGCGGCGTACGGCTGGGCCACCGGCTTTCAGACCATCGGCTGGGCGACCATCACCTTCGTCCTGGTGCTGGCGGCCCTCGGCGAGGTGGTGGAGTTCGCGCTGGGCGGCCGGTACGCGCGCAAGTACGGCGGCAGCCGGCGCGCGGCGTGGGGCGCCATCCTGGGCGGGATCGTGGGCGCGTTCGTGGGCGTGCCCGTGTTCCTGGTCGGCAGCGTGATCGGCGCCTTCGCGGGCGCCTTCGCCGGCGCGGCGCTGATGGAGCTGACCCGCTCGCCCGAGATCCGCGGCGCGCTGCGGGTGGGGTGGGGCGCGTTCGTGGGGCGGATGGTGGCCGTCGCGGTCAAGTCCGCGATCGGCGTGGCCATCGCCGCCGTGGCGCTGCTCTCCGCGCTCGGGTGACCGACATCGGCCCGGACTTTCCCCCCTCCCCCGCCGCGCTGGACGGCGCGGAGGCGCTCGCCCGCGTGCTGGCGGCCCCCGCGTTCGTGGACGCCGTGCGCGAGGCCGCCGCGGTGCTGGCGGCCGCCGGCATCCACCTGCTGACGGCCCTCTTTCGCACCACGGGCGCGGAGCTGCGCGAACTCGCCGGCTTTCGCCCCTTCGCCGATCCGCTGTGCGTGGACCTGGAGGACCGGGACGATCCGGCGGGGCGCGCGCTGGCCTCATCCATCGACCGCTTCCGCTTCGTCTTTCCCCTGCCGGACGGGGGAGAGATGCCGGCGTGCGTGGTGCCGATGGACGGCCCCGAGGGCGTGTTCGGCGCGCTGCTGGTGGACGAGGGGCGGGGGAGCGTGGCCGCGCAGGAGGACGCGCTGCGGCGACTGCGGGCGCTGCAGCCGGCGCTGCACGCCCGCTGGCAGGCGCACGCGGCGCGCGAGGCGCTGGACGCGGTGGAGCGCCGGCGCGAGCTGTACGGCGGGATCGTGGACGCGCTCGCCGACCCGGTGCTGGTGACGGACCGGCGCAACCGCATCCTGCTGGAGAACCGCCGCGCCCGCGCGCTCTTCAGCTGCGCGACGCACGGCGGGGCCGAGCGGCGCCACCGCGTGGAGGTGAACCAGTACCTGTTCACCTCCTTTCTCGCGCGCCCGCGCCCTTCGGAGACGGACGCGCGCGAGCTGACGCTGGTGGATCCCGACACCGGCGCGGAGCTGCTCTTCGAAGCGGTGCCGGCGCCCCTCCCCGCGGGCGCGGCGCTGCCGGAGGACGCCACGGTGTCGCTGCTGCGCGACGTGACCGACCTTCGCCGCGCCTCGCACCAGCTGGGGCACCAGCTGCGGCGCGGCGAGGTGGCCGAGGCGCGCGCCCGCTCCGAGCGCGACCAGCTGAACCTGATCCTGGCCCACGTGGGCGCGCCGATCGTGGTGACGGACGAGGACGGCGCGGTGGTGCTGATGAACCGCGAGGCGCAGCGCCTGTTCCGCGCGGAGGCGCAGGACCCGGGCGCCGGTGTGGCCGCGGCGAACGCGGAGCGCTTCTTCGCCGCGCTGGAGGCGTTCGCGGCGGGGGGCGAGGCCGAGCGGGTGGGGCGGGTGGCGCTGCGCGACCCGCGCTCCGGCGCGGAGCTGCCCGCGGAGCTCACCAGCGCGCTGATCCGCGACGGCGACGGGGCCACGGTGGCCGTTGTCTCTATCCTGCACGACCTTACGCAGGAGGTGGAGAACGCGCGCCTCGCCGCGGAGCTGGCGCGGGTGAACCGGGGGCTGGAGGCGTCCATCCGCGAGGCCACGGCCGAGCTGCAGGAGCAGAACCGGCAGCTGGCGTGGCAGGGGCAGGAGCTGGAGCGCGCCTACCGGCACAAGAGCGAGTTCCTGGCCAGCATGAGCCATGAGCTGCGCACGCCGATCAACGCGCTGCTGGGCTACACGGCGCTGCTGCGCGAGCGCATCTACGGCGACCTGACCGACCGCCAGGACGAGGCGCTGCGACGCATGCAGTCGTCCAGCGGGCACCTGCTGGAGCTGGTGAACGACATCCTGGACCTGGCGCGCATCGAGGCCGGCCGCATGCCGCTGCACCTGGAGCCGGTGTCGCTGGCCGCGCTGGTGGCCTCGGTGGTGGACTCGGTGGAGCCGATGGCGCGCGCCAGGGGGCTGCGGCTGGAGGTGGACGTCCCCGCGGAGCTCCCCGCCCTCATCACCGACCGCACGCGCGTCAAGCAGATCGTCATCAACCTCGTCTCGAACGCCGTGAAGTTCACGCGCGAGGGGTCGGTGACGGTTACGGGGCGTGCGCTGCCGGAGGCGGAGACGGTGGAGATCGAGGTGGCGGATACGGGGATCGGCATCGACGCCGAAGCGCTGCCCGGGATCTTCGAGGACTTTCGCCAGGTGGACCAGTCGTCCACGCGCGAGTTCGGCGGGACGGGGCTGGGGCTGTCCATCGTCCGCAAGCTGCTGGGGCTGCTGGGCGGGTCCATCCGCGCGCGCTCCGCGCCGGGCGAGGGGAGCACCTTCACCGTCACGCTTCCGCTGCGCACCCCCGACGTCCCGGAAGGCGAGGAGTCCATCCGCCGGGCCATGCGCGGCCAGGCCGTCATCGTCCGCGACGGCCGCGAGGAGCACCTCCCGCCCTCGGAGCCGATCCGGGGCGGGTGAGGGCCGGCGCGATCCACGATCCTCCATGGACCCGGACCCGCATCAGTCATCGTCGTCGATGGACCGCCTGATCGAAACCTACCTGCGGTATGGGGTGCCGAGTCACCTCGCCGGGAAATTCGCGCAGCAGGGGCTTGCGGCCACCACCTTCCGCGCGCTCTCCCGGGCCAACCTGGCCGAAGCGTACGGAGTGCCGGCCGACGAGGCGGCTCTTGTAAAGAAGCTGCTTTCGCGAAAGCCCGTCGATGAGGACGTGCTGCAGCGGCTACTGGAGAACAGCAACTTCACCTGCTGCTGCTGCAAGGGCCATAAGGCCGACAGCTACGTCGTCCATCACATCGTCCGGTACGAGGTCTCGCACGACAACAGCTACGAGAACCTGGCCGTGCTCTGCCTCAACGACCACGACCTCGCGCACCGTCCCCCGGGGCTGACCAGCGGGATCACGGCCAGGCAGGTGCGGGCCAGCAAGGCCCATTGGGAACAGCAGGTCCAGATCCACAACTTGGCCGCCGCACAGCCCCGCGCCACCGAGCGTCAGGCGGCGCTGGTCCCGCGGTACCAGCAGATGCAGGCCGAGATCGATGTGCTGCGGTCGCGCATCGGCGACAAGGAGAAGCTCGTCGAGCGGACGGAGGCGTTGCGTGAGGCCGAAGTCGTCCAGCACCGCGCCCGCATCCGGGAGCTGGAGGCGGAGAAGGCGTCGCTGCAGGCACAAGTGGTCCAAATCGCACGGCGCCTGGATCGGGTTGATCCCGAAAAGGTTTCCTCCGCCCACGCGGATGCGGTACGGCTGTTCCTGGCCGGCGACCTGGCCGGGGCCCTTCGCGCGCTGGACCAGGCGGAACTGGACGCGCGACTGGACGAGTACCGCGTGCGCCGGAGCGACCTTGCTGAGATGTTCCAGCGCAACGTGGACGACAGGCTCTTCCGCGCGCAACTGCTCACGCTGGAAGGGGATTACGATGCGGCGGCCGAGAGCGCGGGCAACGCGCTGCGCGTCTGCGAAGAACTGGTAGAACTGGCTGGCGAAGGCTATCTGCCGGATCTGGCCCGTTGCTTCGAGAGCGTCGCGACCGTCTACTTCAACGCGGGCGCGCTAGACTCCGCGGAATTGTGCTTTGCACAGGGGCTGGACGTCTGCAGAGCGTTACAGGATGCCGGAACATACTCCCAGACGCCGCTGGTCCCACTGCTTCTGCAGAACATAGGCGCGGTGTGCTACAGCCGGGAGGATTACACCACGGCTCTGGAGTACCTGGAAGATGCGGGGGAGTGGTATGCGGGCCTCGCGGGGATGTACTCGCGGCTGGACCTGGATTTTCCCGGCTTCCGTTACCAGTACGCAAAGACGCTGACCAACCTGGGGACCACCTACACGGCCTTGGGCAGGCACGAAGACGCGCGCCAGATGCTGGAAAGGGCGAGCCTGGAGCTGGGAGCACTCCCGGCTGACTCCAGCCTTGGCCGGGCCCAGCACCTGTCCGGTCTCGCAAGCCTAAGTCTGGAGACGGGCGACTTGGCTGCCGCGGCGGAGCATTCACGTGAGCTGATCCCGATCGTGCGCGAGATGGCGGCAGGGGGCCGCGGACCGGATCGGGAGCGGCTCGCGGAGGCCCTCCTGAGCCTCTGCAGCATCCAGGTCAGGACCGGTGATGCGGGTGCCGAGGAGCCGTGCGCGGAGGCCGAGTCCCTGTTCCGCGAGCTGGCTGCCGCCGGACAGGACCGCGCCGAGGTGAATCTCGCGGCGGCGCTGCTCTATCGCGCGACGTTGAGGTTCATGGTTCCCGAGCGTGCCGCCGAGGTCCACGCCTTGGCGCTGGAGGCCCGGGCGATGTGTGAGCGATACCCGGATGATCGGGAGGCCGTCAAGCTACGGGAAAGCCTCGAATTCCTGCTGGCCAGAACTGACGACCTCGCGGAGACGCAGGATTGAGCCTATCCGTCCAACGGTGCTGCCCGGATTAGGCGGCTCTGCGGGTGGGCTGGCCGATCGCGCGGCGCGACGCCTCACCGAGCGGCTCGCGGTCGCTCACGTGGCGCAGGTACGCGCGGATCTCGTCGTCCAGCGGCGGAAGCGTGTGCGTCGGCGTCAGCCAGAGCTTCAGGAAGCCGGCGTAGGCGTCCGCGGTCATGGGCGCAGGTTTCGGTGCAATCGAGCGGATCTTCATCGGGATTCCGTGGATGGGGCGGTCGTCTGTCCGGCGGGGCTGCCCCCGGTCCGTGTTCGTCCTTCTCCAGAGCAACGGGTGTGCCCGACGCCCGCCAGGTGGCCGGCCACGTTCCGCGGACGCCGATAAATCGTTGTACACTCAGGAGAATGGCACGTTGCGCCGGCATTCGAACCGGCATCGTTTCGGTACTGGTGTGTCACCCGCGGAGGCATCGGCATGGGACATCGCTGCCGCTCTGATGTGACAGCCTGCCCCGCCCCTGCTTGCGCCGTTCGTCATCCACCGCCAGCCATCCTCCCGCGATGATAGCCATCCTCCGTTTCGCCGCGCTGCTGCTCGCCTGCGCTCCCGCCGCCCTGCGCGCGCAGGACCCGCATCCCTCCTGCGACGACGCGCGGGCGCAGGCGGACCTGAACGCGTGTGCGGCGCTGGCGTATGCCCGGGCGGATACGGCGCTGAACCAGGCGTACCAGCAGGTGCTGCAGCGGGTGGACGCACCGCAGAAGGAGACGCTGCGCGAAGCACAGCGCGCGTGGATCCGCCTGCGCGATGCCGATTGCGAGTTGCGGAACGCGGAGTTCCAGGGCGGCAGCATCCACCCGATGCTGCTGGCCCTGTGCCAGGCGCAGCAGACGCGGCTGCGGACCGCCCAGCTGCGGGAGCTGCTGGTGAGCCCGGAGGACGGCGGCGACCGTTCGGCCATCCTCACGGCCACCCGCGAGCTGTTCCGGGCGATGCAGGACAAGGACACCGCGGCGCTCCGCACCCTGCTGCATCCGCGGGCGCAGGTGGTGGCCATCGCGGCGGGCGGCGTTACGGTGCGCACGGCGGACGAGTGGATCGTCGGCCTCACCCGCATCCCGGACGTGCTGATCGAGCGGATGTGGGACCCGCAGGTGCAGGTGGACGGCGACCTGGCCACGCTGTGGGCTCCCTACGACTTTCACCTGGGCGAGCGTTTCAGCCACTGCGGCATCGACGCATTCCAGTTCGTCCGCGAGGGCGGCGCCTGGAAGATGATCTCCGTCACCTTCACCCGCCGCACCACGGGCTGCGAGCCCGCACCATGAGCCGCCACGAGATCCCGGCCCGGTGGATGGAGGCCGTACGCGCGCACGTCCGCGCCACCCGGGGCGAGGAGCGCGACCACCTGAGGGTATACGATTTCACCGGCGAAAGCGTGCGTCTGGCCTTTGAGGACGGCTCCTACGCCTTCTTCCCGATGCGTTTCACCTGCGCGACCAGGCGCTGCGCGAGGTGGCGGTCTTCACGGAGCACTGCGGCTACCACTTCTTCTCCGCGGACGCACTGGAGGTGGAGGTGCTGAAGACGGTGTGGATGGACGCCCCGGCCGAAGCAGATCGGGAGGACTGACGGCGCCGCGGATGCACGGCCGGAGTGCCGTCCGGCCTCGCGAGGGAGCGCCAGGGCAACATGCGGGTACCTAGTAATTAGCGTGGTTGCGGTTTCCACGGGGCCCCGGCGCGTGCGCCGCCAGCGGCCACGCGTTTGCAGGTGTCTTTCACCCGTGAGTCGGTCCCCCCGGCGTGGAGTGCAGTTGAGCCAGAAGACCGTGCTGATCGTCGAGGATGACCCCGCCAGCCTCGACATCTTCGCAACCATCCTGCGCCATGGCGGCTATCAGGTGATGAGCGCCAGCACCGTGGCCGAGGGCGTGGCGAGGGCGCGCGAGCTGCTGCCCGACGCGGTGGTGGTGGACATCGGGCTGCCGGACGGGCTGGGCTTCGGCGTGCTGGACGAGCTGAGCGACGACCCCGCCACCGAGCACATCCCGCTCATCGTCTGCACCGTCCACGTGTTCGAGCACGACCAGCTGCGGGCCCGGCGCTCCGGAGCGGACGTGTTCGTGAAGAAGCCGGTGGAACCCACGCACCTGCTGGAGTGCGTCAACCGGCTTCTCCAGCCGGCCCCCGCCGCGTAGCCGCCTCTTCCCGCATCCACACAAAGGACGGAGGAAGCCAGACCCGGCTCGCGTCGAGTACGCCCGCTGGACAGTTGACAACGCCGTCGGCCGCGGCGCAGATTGCGTACAGGATACGTCAGGGCGCGGTCCCACCTTTGCGGTCGGGACCGCGTTTTTGCGTGCGGTGCCGGCGCGGCGGCACGGATGACGGAGCAACGGAAGCGATGAGGGACCGGAAAAGCCAGTGCGTGGTGATCGTCGGCTCGCAGTGGGGCGACGAGGGGAAGGGAAAGATCGTGGACGTGCTCGCCGAAGGGGTGGACGTCGTCGCGCGCTACCAGGGCGGCAGCAACGCCGGGCACACCGTGCACGTGGGGTCCGACGAGTTCATCCTGCACCAGATCCCCTCCGGCATCCTGCATCCGCGGCGCCGCTGCCTGCTGGGGAACGGCGTGGTGTTCGATCCCTTCCAGTTCTTCCACGAGCTGGACGCCCTCACCGCGCGCGGCATCGACGCCGAGGGGCGCGTGGGCGTCAGCGGGCGCGCGCACCTGCTGCTGTCGTACCACAAGACCTGGGACCGCGCGCAGGAGGCCAGCCGCGGGCAGGCCAGGATCGGCACCACGGGGCGGGGGATCGGGCCGGCGTACGAGGACAAGGTGGCGCGC
>JAHWJJ010000198.1 GCA_019348475.1 Gemmatimonadota bacterium
CTCACGCACTCACGCACTCACGCACTCACGCACTCACGCACTCACGCACTTCCGTACGCCGAGATGTCATCCAACCCCCTGCGCGACCTCTTCTTCGGCCCGGACCGGCAGGCGCTGGTGAGCGCGGTGCAGCCGCGGCGCACCTTCGCAGACGTGGTGCTGCCCCCCGTCACCCGCCGCGCGCTGGACAACGCGCTGGTGCAGATCCGCAAGCACGACATCCTCTTCGGCGAGTGGGGGCTGGGCGAGCGGCACGAGAGCGGGCTGGGGCTGGCCTTCAACTTCGCCGGGCCGCCGGGGACGGGAAAGACGATCTGCGCCGAAGCGATCGCCCACGCCCTGGGCAAGCGGCTGCTGGTGGTGCGCTACAACGAGCTGGAGAGCCAGTGGGCGGGCGCCACCGCCAAGAACGTGGCCGCCGTCTTCGCCAGCGCGCAGGAGCAGGAGGCCGTGCTGTTCTTCGACGAGGCCGACGCGATCGCGGGGCGGCGCTTCACCTCGGTGGACCAGGGATACCAGCGCGAGGCCAACGCCGTGGTCAACGTACTGCTGCGTGAGCTGGAGGAGTTTCCCGGCGTCGTGATCTTTGCCACCAACCTGGCCGCCAACTTCGACCCGGCGTTCGAGCGCCGCATCCGAACGCACATCCTCTTCGAGCAGCCGGGGGTGGAAGAGCGCGAAAAGATCTGGAAGGTGCAGATCCACGGCCGCAAGACGCCGCTGGAGCCCGACGTGGACTTTCGCGCCCTGGCGGAGCGGTACCCGGCCAGCGGCGGCGACATCAAGAACGCCGTGCTGAAGGCCGCGCAGATGGCCATCGCCGAGCCGGGGACGGACGAGGCGAAGCGGATCGCCCAGCGGCACTTCGAGGCGGGGATCGAAGAGGTGCTGGCGGCCAAGCGGGTGATGGAGCAGTCGCTCTTCGGGGCGGCCGCCACCATGCTCCCGCAGCTGGCGGACGGGGGGATGGACGACGAGCTCGGCGCCCTCACCACCCGTCTGGTGGAGGTGGAGGACACGCTGGCCGACCTCCCGGCCGCCATCCGCCGCCTGGAAGAAGGCCACGCCCGCGCCCGCACCGAGGCGGAGCGCGAGCGCGCCGCGGTGTCCGCGCAGCAGACGGAGGCGCTGGACGCGCTGCGCGCGGGCGCGGCGCAGGCGGCGGCACGGGCGCAGCTGGCGGTGTGGATCTCCATGAGCGCGGCCGCCCTTGCCGCGGCCATGGCCGCCATCTCGCTGTTCTGATCCCGTTTTTCGCGCGCCCCGGTGCCAGCCCCGAATGGGCCACAGGCGCGCGGGCGTGCCCATGGCTGTCCGCTTCAGCACGGCCCTCCGGGGGCGCACCTGTCCGTCCGCGGACGGTCCGTTCCGCACGGATGAGGCGCCGCCTTGCTCGTGTCCACTTTGTATAAGTGTTGCGGTTCTGGATTCTGCCTCTTGCCCCAGGCAAAAATGGGCTCTAATCTGTAGAGTGTAAGCCAACTCAACGTAAACGAAGTGCACAGGAGCCCCGGTTCCTCCCGCGCGGGAGGAGCCTGTGAGCGAGCGTGCGGGCGAAACGGCCATCGACCGGATCCGTGAGCACGTGCGGGCGCAGGTCGCCCGCACGTCGCTGCGAAAGGTGGCCAAGCGGGCAGGCGTAAAGGTCGGCGCGACCAAGAAGTTCATCGACGGCTCCGTGCCGTACGAGCGCAACCTTCGCCTGTGGAAGCGCTACTTTGCGCGCGAGCTGCGGGAGGGGATGGCCGGCGGGCCAGACGACGCGGTGCCGGTGGGAGACGCCGCCGCCGTGCTGGACCTGCTGTTGTGGGCGTTTCCCGAAGAGGAGCGCCCCGATGCCCGGCGCGAGGCCGTGGACCTGTTCCGCGGCCTGTACGTGCGCCGCGGCCGCACGCCGCCCGCGTGGATCCACGACATGCCCGAGTACGACGACGCCGCGTCTCCGCGCCTGGGCACGGACGACGAGGATGACGAGGACCAGGACGGGGACGACGACTAGCGCTCGCTCCTGGCCGGCGAAGACATGAAGGGCTTCCGCGCAGTGGCGCGGGAGCCCTTCGTGTTCCTGGTGCATCCGCGGACTGCCTTCAGTCGCAGGAGCGAGTTCTCTGTTGCGGGCTTCGCCTCTGTTGTCCAGCGTCCAGCGGGGCGGGCTATTACCGATCGCAATCGGGTGGATGATGTGCCCCGGCGGGCCTCCGGCGCGCCACCCCGATTCCTGCCCATCCAAAAAATGCGGATCCCGTCCCCTCGCCGGCAGCATCTTCCCTACCGAGGGACGCCTGCATCCTGCCGATCCCATCCGGTCCGCCTCCGGCCGTCGCACCCGCATCCATCCAGCACTGCCCAAGAGTCTGGTTTCACTCCATGATTGCGCGCCAGACGGCGTCCAGGTCGGACAGGTCGTCGAACAGGTAGTCGGGGCCGTGCTGCGCCAGGTCGGCGGCAGTGTGCGTGCCGGTGGCGGTGGCGATGGTGCGCACGCCCAGGTGCGCGCCGCACGAGATGTCGAACGGCGTATCGCCGATGATGACGATCTCCTTGCCCTGAAACCCGATCCCCGTCTTTTCGCGGGCCCGGCGCGCGGCCACGGCGGGAAGCTCGGGGCGCTGCCAGTGGTCCGATCCGTACGCCCCCACGCGAAAGCGGTCGAACCCCAGCCCGGCCGCGTTCACCTTGAGACGCGCGCCTTCTTTCACGTTCCCCGTCAGCAGCCCCAGCACGGTCGGGTCGCCGGACCCCTCCAGGCGGTCCAGCAGCGCGGGGACGCCGGGAAGGGGGCGGATGGGTGCCCTGGCGACCTCTTCCCGCAGGTTGCGCAGGTACGCCGTCCAGAGCGCGTCCAGCCCCGCCTCCACGTCATCCAGCGAGTACCCCGCCGGCACCAGCAGCTCGCGGACGATCTGCGGATCGGTGCGCCCGCCCATGTTGTATCCGGCGATGGATCCCGTCTGGCCGTAGACCTCCAGCATGGCCCTGCGCACGGCCCGCGCGCCGGCGCCGCCCGCCGAGAGCAGCGTTCCGTCGATGTCGAAAAGCACCAGCCGCTTCATCCGTCGTCCTGTCGAGGGTTCAGCCGGCGGCTTTGCACGCCCCGCGCCGCCGGGTCCACGTATGCGGAAACAGGCGCGGCGGAGCGGCTGAAGCCGCCGCAACAACGGCGGAAAGCCCCGCAAACTGCGCGGGGCTTCAACGGCAACGGCGTCGCGCTTGGCGCGGACCCCTCACCCCCGGCCCCTCTTCCGCAAACTGCGCGGGAGACCAAGGCTGCCATCCAGAGGAAAACGTTCGTGGCCGGATGTCGCTGAACGAAAGCTCGCCACCGCGAGTCCGCGCAGGCGGACTTTGCGATTTTCCAGCGGCGAATTCATTCGCTCCTGGAGGCGCGGGGCTTCCATTCCGTGAACGGCTCGAGAGCAACCGCAACCCACCCACAAACAGCGTCGCGCTTCGCGCGGACCCCTCACCCCCGGCCCCTCTCCCGCAAACTGCGCGGGAGAGGGGTGACGCGAACGCCACGCCCGCCGTGCAAGGCTGCCATCCAGAGAATCTACGCCCGGAACGTCTCCTGGCCGGATGCCGCTGAACAAAAGCTCGCCACCGCGAATCCGCGAAGGGGGACATCGCGATTTTCCAGCGGCGAATTCATTCGCTCCTGGAGGCGCGGGCTCCCTCCGCGTCAGGAAGTCAAACTCTTGATCCGGATTCGGTGAATCGCCGCCGCTACGCCGCGGCTTCCGATGGCGGCTGTTCGCCCGACTCGGCGTCGCCGCCGCCGGGGAGGGCGAAGCGGGCCAGCATGGCGCGGACCTCCTCCAGCGTGGCGCCGGGGTGGCGCTCCAGGATCAGCGCGACGATGCCCGCCACGCCGGGTGCCGCGAAGCTGGTGCCGTGGCGCACCACCCGCTCGCCCCCGATCCACAGCACCGGGCGCTCCACGCCCCATCCCACGCACTCCATGGCGTGCTCCGCCCGGTAGTGGAAGTGCCAGGGGGAGTCGAATCGGGCGGCGGAGACGCCGATCACGTTCTCGAAGATGGCGGGGTAGCTCCAGTCGTTGCCGTTGTGCCCCGCCGCCACCACGACGATCCCTGCCCGTCGCGCCCGTTCACAGGCGCGGTACAGGGGATGGAGGGTGCCCTCAAGCCGGGTGCCCAGGCTCACGTTGATCACCTGCACGCCGGCGTCGATGGCCCAGTGCAGCGCCGCCTCCAGCGTTCCCGGCGACGTCTCGAGCTTGTTGCCGAACACCTTTACCGGCACCACGCGCGCGTCGGGCGCCACGCCCAGGATGACCCCGGCACAGGCGGTGCCGTGGCCCAGCACGTCGCGGTCGTCGTCGTTGCGCGCCAGGGCAAAGTCGTCGTCCGGGTCCACGAAGCCCACGCCGGTCAGCACCCGCGGGTCGCCGATGGAGCGGTCCCAGCCGCTGTCCAGCACGGCGACGCGAATGCCGCTTCCCGTGGCGCCGGCCAGCTCGCGCCGCACCCACTCAGGCGGCGGCGCCTCCACCTGCTGCGCGTCCATCGCGTCGGTCATTTGCGGTTCAGCTTGTCCATGATGTACGCCCACCCCAGTTCGGCGATGCGGCCCGAGCGGGTGACCACGTTGGCCTGAACGCTGTAGCCGCGGCGAAAGCGGTCCAGCTCCTCGCGCTGCACCTGCGCGCGGTCCAGCGACGCCACCACGCGGTACAGCCCCGGCCCGGTCGGTGCGCGCGCGGCCTGCGCCGCCCCCGCCTCGGCCCCCGCGGGCGCGCTGAACGGCTCCGCCGAGACGTGCGAGACGCGCCCTTCCAGCTGGCGCCGGTCGCGCTGCCCGAACGCCTGCACCTCCAGCCGGACGCGGTCGCCCAGGCTGATCTTGTGGACGTCGCGCTCGGGGACCAGCATGGTGACCCGCCACTCGCCCAGCTCGCCCACCTCCATCAGCGTCTCGCCCTCGCGCACGTAGGCGCCGGCCAGCCGCTCCACCTGTTCGGTGAGCACCACGCCATCGCTGGGGGCGGCGATGGTGGTGCGGTCGATGCGCTCGCGCACCTCCCGGATCTGCGCCTGCAGCCGCTCCATCTCCGTCGCGGCGCGCCGCTCGTCGAAGCCGCGCAGGGCCAGCATGTCGGTTTCCGTACTGTTCAGGCGGATGTCGGCCTCGGCGGCGCGAACGTCGCCCACGGCCTGGTCCAGCATCACGTGGCCGCTGGGGCGCCAGGCCGCCAGCAGCGAGTCGGCGTTCGTGCCGAAGCCGTGCTCCACCATGCGCTGCATGAGCACGGCGCGGGCGCGGGTCAGCCGGGCCTGGGCGGCGTCGCGGCGCTCCTGCTGCTGGCGGCGCTCCATGGGCGTGCCGGCCAGGGAGCGGTCGCGGTCGATGCGGGCCGCCGCGTGCTGCGCCTCCAGCTGCGCCAGCTGCGTTTCCAGCGCCAGGGCATCCAGGCGGATCACCACGTCGCCGGCCTTTACGGTGTCGCCGCTGCGTACCAGCACCTCGTGCACCGGGCCGGCGGCCTGCGCGCGGATGGGCCACACGCTCACCGGCTCCAGCACGCCGGCGGACTTCACCGTCACGTCCATCGTCACCAGCATGGAGACCAGCACGCCCGTCAGGATCAGCAGCCCGATGACGCTCAGCGTGATGGAGACGGCGCGCTTTACGAAGCGGCCGCCCGGCTGCCCTTCGTCGCCCAGGTGGGGAAGGCGAAGGGGAAGTACGTCGGTCTTGCTGGCTCGGGCCTGGCTCATTCTCGTGGATGCCTCGTCGTGGACCGGAGCCCCTCCCCCCGCTCCTCCCGCTCGTTCTTGGCGGAGGGGAGAACTTCGATCGTGCGGCCGTCTACCTTCCGCACTCCATCACCCCATCACCCCATCACCCCATCACCTCACCCCGCCGGCGACACCGCCCGCAGCCGCCGCCCGTCTTCCAGCGCCGACTCTCCGCCGCCCAGCAGCTGCCGGTACGTCTCGCAGTCGCGCAGCAGCTCGGCGTGGGTGCCGGAGGCGGTGACGTGGCCGGCTTCCATGACGATGATCTGGTCGGCGAGCGCGGCCGTCTGCACGCGATGGGTGACGAAGACCACCGTCTTTCCCTCCATTCGCCCGAACAGGTCGCGCAGGATCTCCGACTCGGTGGCCATGTCGATGTTTGACGTGGCCTCGTCCAGCAGCAGGATGGGCGCGTTGCGGATGAAGGCGCGGGCCAGCGCCAGCCGCTGCCGCTGTCCGCCGGAGAGGGTGGATCCCCACTCGCCCACGGGGGTGTCGTAGCCCTCGGGCAGGTCCTTGATCAGCTCCTCCAGCCGGCACAGGCGCACGGCGTCGTCCACCTCGGCGCGGGTGGGGTTCTCCGCGCCCATGGTGAGGTTGTCCCAGATGGTGCCCTGCATCAGGGCGAACTCCTGCCAGACGACGGAGATCTGCCGGCGCAGGTCCGGAAGGCTGATGGAGGTGGCGGGAATGCCGTCGAAGAACACCTGCCCCTGCACGGGGTCTTCCATCCGCGTGACCAGGCGCAGCAGCGAGCTCTTCCCCACGCCGCTGTGCCCCACCACGGAGGTGATCATCCCCCGTGGAAAGTGCAGGTTCACCCCGCGGATGACCAGCTTTTCCGGGGTGTAGCCAAAGGACAGGTCGCGCATGCGGATGTCGCCCTCCAGCACGGTGCGGATGGGCGGCACGGGCTCGTACGCCTGCGCCGGATCCTGCTCGGTGGGGGCGTCGAGGTACTCGAACATGCGCCCCAGGTTCACCGCCGACTGCTGAAAGTCGCTGAACAGGGTGGTGATCTGCGCCAGCGGGTTGTACAGGTAGCCGATGTACGCGCTGAACGCGATGTAGTCGCCCAGCGTCATCTCGCCCGCCAGCAGCAGGCGCCACGCGTACCAGGTGTACAGCGCCGTCCCCGCCGCGCGGATGATGCCGTTCATCCCGTTGAAGATCTGCCCGTATCCGCCCGCCTTGAGCTGCACGTTGAGCGCCGCGCGCATCTGGGCGCTGGCGCGGTCGTACACGTGGTGCTCGCGGGCCAGCGTCTTGAGCGAGCGGATGTGGCTGAGCACCTCCACCTGGAACGCGCCCAGATCGGCGTACGCCTCGGCGCTGCGCTTCCAGTACTTGCGCAGGATGCGCGCGGAGATCGTCGTGAGCACCACCGTCAGCGGCACGGTGATCAGCGCGACGATGGCCAGCTTCCACTGCAGCAGGAAGAGGAAGGGGGGGACCAGGAAGAGGTACGCGCCGTTCACGAACAGCGTTTCGAACACCTTGCTGACGCTCTGCAGCGAGCTACGGACGTCGCCGAAGCGGCTCATGATCTCGCCCACGCGGTGCTCGTCGAAGAACCGGGAGCGCAGGTGCTGCAGGTGGTTGAAGAACAGGAGGCCGGTGGCGTTGCTGAGGTGCGCGGTGGTGTAGGTGGTAAAGTAGCCGCGGATGCCGCCCATGACGGCCGTGGCCACGGCGAACGCGAACATCCCGCCCACCAGCACGTGCATGAGCGTGAGGTTGCGGGTGGGGTAGACCTCGTCGATCAGCAGCTTGGAAAGGTACGGCGTGGCCATGCCGAACAGCCCCAGCACCAGCCCCAGGAGCATCCCCTTGGCCAGGGGGCCCCAGTAGGGACGGATCACCCGCAGCAGCCGCATGAACTGCTGGAACGCTTCGCGAAGCGGCGGGATCTCTGCGGGGGTGGGTGGGGGCATGGACCGTTTGGAACCGCCTGGAAGCCGGGCCGCGGACGCCCGTCCGCGGATCTCGTGGTGGATGGTGGCGAGGGCGCGCCGCGGAGCCCGCCGCGTTCAACCGCCTTTTACGCCAGCCCGTAAAGATAACCGCCGCACCGCCTTCCGCATACCCTCGCGCGAGGCCCTGAATGGAAGAGCGTGACGCGCGGGCAGCCCTTTCAGCAGCATCGTCGGCGCCGTGCCGCGCCCCCTCCGCTCGCTCAGGCTCGCACCTCCCCCAAAAAACCCGGGGGGAGGTTGAACTGCGCTTTCATCCCACATGGTGCGCGCAGTGCCGGATGACT
>JAHWJJ010000199.1 GCA_019348475.1 Gemmatimonadota bacterium
GCGCTCCGGCGTAAGGAAGTCGCGGTAGATGTCGACGAACGTCTCGTCGAAGTACCCGTCCCACCAGCCGCGCCGGCTCAGCGCCGTACCCCGTTGCGTGCCACGGTCACGAGGCGCTGCCGCATTTGACGGGATGATGCTTGACACACTCTCCCTTGACGACGATACTGGATGATGATGATGGGCGCGTGTCCCGCCATTGGATACTTGATTCCTCCCACCAGCGAGGTCAGTATGCAAAGCATCTCACGGTCGTTCCTGCTCCGGCTCGGCCTGACGCTCCTTGCGCTGGCGGCCGCAATGCACCTGCAAATTCCCAGACTATCCATTCGGCCGGCGGACGCCACCTCCACGTGTCCGAACACCGACTGCTATGGCCCTACGCTGTGCAACTACTCAGCCGGCACGGTCTGCGCCATCGGCTCCAGGACCGGGCCGTGCACCGTGTCGTATTGCAATTAGGCTAGGATAGGATCCCGGGCATAGCCCCTCACGATGCGCTACGCTCAAGCGTTCCTCGCAATCCTGCTCCTCGGCGCGGGAGGGCTGGCGGTCTACCGCGCAACCCGGCCCGCGCCCTCGCCCGCTGAGCCGAAGTCGGAGTTGGTGTCCCCATTGCCGGACGCGCTCACCGGCAGGGCGCACGCCCGGCTCAGCGTGCCGGGCTCGCCCGCGGAACGCACGTTCGGGCTGGTCGGTGACGTGGCGATGGCGGGGGACGGGCGCACGTTCGTGCTGGACGTGATCAACCGAGAAGTCAGCATGTTCAGTGCCGCGGGCGAGCGGACGGCGCTGCTGGGCCGAGCCGGCCCCGGGCCTGGCGAATTCCTGGGGCCGGTCGCGCTTGCGGTGGACGACGCCGAGGGCGGGCTGTACGTGCTGGACGAGCGGAAGCAGGGACTCGACGAGTTCAACGAACGCGGCGAGTGGCGGCGGACCGTCCCGCTGGACTTCCACGCCTCAGACCTGTGCTTCATCTCCGGGCGGCTCTACGTGCTGGGAGCCCGCCAGGGCTTTCTGCTGCACGAGGTGTCGCCGAAGGACGGCGCCGTTCTCCGTTCTTTCGCGCCGGACGCGGATTCCGAGGAGATCCTGCTCCGGAGGTATCGAGCGGGCGGCTACCTCGGCTGTGCCTCAAGCGGGGAGATCGCGTTCCTCCCGTCGCTCCGGCCGGAAGTTACCCGGTTCTCCGCCGAGCACGGCACGCTGCTCGGCACCGCCGCCATCCCCGGGTACCGCGCCGTGCGCGTGCGGCCGGTGGAAGGTGGAGGCATGCAGTTCGGCACTCCCGACGGGGAAGTCCCCGACTACGGAAGCTCCATCCTTCCGCTCCCCGGCGGCGACTGGCTGCTCCAGGTAGGAAGGCTCGAGCCCAGCGCCAGCAACCCTCACGAGTTCATCTCCGTGCGGTCGTACCGCCTCTCCGCCCGCGACCGCCAGATCCGGCCGCTCGCGGTACAGCTTCCCCGCGTGATGGCGGCGGGAGAGAACGTGGTGTACACGGTGGAGACGAGTCCGTATCCGGCCGTTCGCACCATTCCCAACTCACTCTCGGAGATGCTCCCGTGAAGCTGCCCCGAATCGGGTCCGAGGCCTTTCAACGTGGGCTCGTCCGCACCGGAACCGCGGTGTGGCTGGTCGCAGGGATCGCGCTCCTTGCCGCGACGGTCCGCACTCAGTGGCCCATCCCCTCCGCCGCGGCCAGCACCGCGAAGACTTCGCCGCCGGCTCGCTCGAAGGCGGAGGCGGCACGCCCGGTTTACGAGCCGTCGGGGTCCATCGAGAGCGGGGACGAGATCGTTCTGGTCTTCATCGGCGCCAGCTTCTGCAACGCGCACAATGTGCCCGGCTTTCCCGATGTGGTGGAGTCGGCCAAGCTGCGGGTCCGGGAGCACGCGCAGGCGCGCGGTATGCGCTTCCGCGCAGTCGGGGTGGCGCTGGACTGGCGTGCCGCGGACGGGCTGGCGTTCCTGGCGCGGTTCGGCGAGTTCGACGAGGTGGCGTCGGGAGGCAACTGGATCAGTGACGGCGCGACCAAGTACATCTGGCGCGACATCCCGGGTGAGGCGAACGTGCCGCAGCTGCTCGTGCTCCGGCGCAACGTGCACAAGGGAGAGGCGATCCGGGTGGGAGAGGACCAGGTCGTGAAGAGGATTCTGGGTACGGGAGACGTCGAGAAGTGGGTGGCCGCGGGCGCAACGCTTTAACTGGCGCGGCACCACGAAATGGACGAGAGGACCTCGGCAGCGGGGTCCTCTCGCCGTTTCGCGCGCTTCCACGTGGCGCTACGTCACGCGGGCTGCGCCGGCAGCACGTCCAGCAGGTCGTGGATGCCGCGGATGCGTTCGCAGTCCTTGTCGTCCCACTTCCACAGCGGGTCGATGAGGATGGCGCGCATGCCGGCGGCGCGGGCGCCCTGCACGTCGATCTCGTAGATGTCGCCCACGTAGACGGCCTCCCGCGGCTCGACACCCATCTGCTCCAGCGCCAGGTGAAAGATGCGCGGATCGGGCTTGTCGATCCCCACCACGCCGGAATCGACCACCACCTCGAAATGCCCGCGCAGCCCCACCGACTCCAGCAGCGGATCGATGCGCCCGTCTGCGTTGCTGATCACGCCCAACCGGTAGCCGCGCCGGCGCAGCTGGTCCAGCGTCTCCACCGTACGCTCGCGTACGTTGCTCCACAGGTTCTTTTCGGCGTGGCGCGCGAACATCCGCTGCGCCAGCGGCGGGAACGCCGCCTCCTTCACGCCCAGGCGGCGAAAGATCTCGGCAAAGAACATCTTGCCGCGCGTCCGTTCGTCCGTGCCGCCTGCGCGGGCCAGCTCGTCCAGCAGCAGCTTGGCGCCGTACTCCGCCTCCATCAGCCCCTCGATGGTCGTTTCGACGCCGTGCTCGCGCAGCGCCTGGACGATGAAGGGGTGGTCCAGCCAGATCAGCGTGTTGCCTGCATCGAAGAGAACGGCCTTCGGCACCATTATGCGTCCCGTCCACGGAAAGCCGCCGCGAGCGCGAATCACCCCGGCGTAGAGAGCACAAGGTACGCGGCCGAAGGGCGCGGCGACACGGGCACAGCGTCAAAAGCGTAAGAAGCAGTCGTTCCGTACGGCCGCCTGTCTCTGACCCCAGGAAAGGCACCCATGCATTCCGCGCTTCGCCGCCTGCTGGCCGCCGCTACTTGCCACGCCGCCGCGCGCGTCCTATCTGTTTCTACCGAAGCCACACCTCCCCCCCGCCGGCGGGCGCACCGCCTCACCGCGGCCGTCACCGGGGGAACCTGCACCTTTCCTGATCGGGGAGCGGCACCCTTGGCGCAGCCCGTCGAAATCTCCCTTTCCGTCAACGGCGTCCGGCAGGGGGGCGCGGTGGAGCCGCGCCTGCTGCTGAGCGACTTTCTTCGCCACGAGCTGGGGCTCACGGGCACGCACGTGGGGTGCGAGCACGGCGTCTGCGGCGCGTGCACCGTGCTGATGGACGGCGAGGCCGTGCGCTCGTGCCTGGTGTTCGCCGTGCAGGCGGACGGCGCGGAGGTGGTGACCGTCGAGGGGCTGGACTCCGGGGGCGAGCTGCATCCGCTGCAGGAGGCGTTCAGGGATGCACACGGCCTGCAGTGCGGCTTCTGCACGCCGGGGATCCTGATGTCGATGATCCCGTTTCTGCGCGACAACCCGCGCCCGGACGAGCCGCAGATCCGGGAGGCGCTGTCCGGCAACCTGTGCCGCTGCACGGGCTATCAGAACATCGTGGAATCCGTCCGGCTGGCCGCGGAGCGGATGGGCGGCGGGCCCTCCCCCGGCGGCGCCTGAGAGCGCGCCACCCCCTCCCGCAAACTGCGCGGGAGGGGGGATACACATCGCAAGTGGGGCGGTTCGGAGGGTGCGGCGCAGGCCCCCCTCCGGGCGAGCACCACTCGCCCACGTCGGGAGCCCGCGCCGGAGCGAATGAATTCGCCGCCGGAACTTCGCGAATTCCGCCTGCGCGGACTGGCCGGTACAGCGGGATAGACCAAGCACCTGCGCGCACTTTCGCACTTTCGCACTTTCGGACTTTCGCACTCCCCCTGTGAGCAGAACCTACGTCGGCACGTCACCCGTCCGTAACGAGGACCGCAGGCTGCTCACGGGGCAGGCGCTGTTCGTGGACGACGTGCAGCTTCCGGGAATGCTGCACGCGGCGTTCGTGCGCAGCGACCACGCGCACGCGCTCATCCGCGGGATCGACGCGTCCGCCGCGCTGGCGCGGGAGGGGGTAGTGGCGGTCATTACGGCGGAGGACCTGGGGGACTACTGGCAGCCCGGGCCGCTGCTGGTGCCGCCGCCGCCCATCGACGGCATCGTCTTCAACCAGGCGTCGCAGGTGCCGCTGGCCAAGGACCGCGTGCGCCACGTGGGCGAGCCGGTGGTGATGGTGATCGCCGAAAGCCGCTACCTGGCCGAGGACGCGCTCACGGACGTCTTTGTCGACTACGAGCCGCTGGACCCCGTGGTGGACCTGGAGGCGGCGCTGGCGGAGGACGCGCCCGTCATCCACCCCCAGCTGGGAACCAACCTGGCCGCGCACGTGGTCCAGCGGCACGGCGACTACGAGGCGGCGAAGACGGATGCGCACCTGGTCATCAACCGGCGCTTCCACTACGACCGCGGCGCGGCGGCGGCCATGGAGAACCGCTGCGTCGCCGCCCGCTGGGACCCGCGCGCCGAAGAGCTGACCATCTGGGACACCACCCAGGCGCCCATCCCCATCCGCAACGGCCTGGCGCGGATGCTGGGGCTGCTGGAGTCGCGCGTGCGCGTGGTGGCGCCGTTCGTCGGGGGCGGATTCGGGCCCAAGATCATGATGTTCTATCCGGAGGAAGTGCTGGTCCCCTGGGCCGCGCTGCGGCTGGGGCGGCCCGTCAAGTGGACGGAAGACCGGCAGGAGAACTTCTTCGCCACCACGCAGGAGCGCTCGCAGATCCACGACGCGGAGATCGCGTTCTCCGCGGATGGAAAGATCCTCGGGATCCGCGACTTCTTCTTTCACGACACCGGCGCGTACGATCCCTACGGCCTCACCATCCCCATCAACAGCCAGTGCACGCTGCTGGGCCCGTACGACGTGCCGGCGTACCACAGCGAGTTCCGCGCGGTCTTCACCAACCGGACGACGGTTACGCCCGTGCGCGGCGCGGGGCGGCAGCACGGCGTGTTCGTGATGGAGCGGCTGCTGGACATCGCCGCGCGCGAGCTGGGGCTGGACCCGTCGGAGATCCGCCGCCGCAACTACCTGCGCAAAGACGAGTTTCCGCACACCTTCCAGATCCTGTTCCAGGACTTCGCGCCCCTCTACTACGACAGCGGCAACTACGCACCCGCGCTGGAGGCCGCGCTCGACATCGTGGGCCGCGACACCTTTCGCGCCGAGCAGGCGCGGGCCCGCGCGGAGGGGCGCTTCATCGGGCTGGGCGTGGTCAGCTACGTGGAGGGGACGGGGATCGGGCCGTACGAGGGCGCGCGCGTCACCATCGAGCCCAGCGGCCAGGTGCGCGTGGCTACGGGGCTGGGAACGCAGGGGCAGGGGCACTACACCGCCTTCGCGCAGATCGTGGCCGAGGTGCTGGACGTGGACGTGGACCGGGTGCACGTGGTGACGGGCGACACGCGCGAGTTCGGCTGGGGGACGGGGACGTTCGCCAGCCGGGGCGCCGTCGTCGCGGGAAGTGCGTGCCACGAGGCGGCCGTGGCCGTGCGGAAGAAGGTGATCGAGACCGGCGCGCGCGTCCTCGGCGTCCCGGCGGACGAGGTGGAGCTGGAGGACGGCGCCGTCCGCGTGCGCGGCGACCACGCGCGGTCGATGGGGCTGGGGCAGCTGGCCGGCCACGCCAACCCCCTGCGCGGGGCGGTGGTACCGGGGACGGAGCCGGGGCTGGAGGCGACGGCGTACTTCGGCCCCGACCACGGCAGCACGGCCAGCGGCGTGCACGCGATGGTGGTGGAGGTGGATGCGGAGACGGCGATGGTGAAGATCCTGCGCTACATCGTCGTCCACGATTGCGGAAAGCTGATCAACCCGGTGATCGTGGCGGGACAGGTGCAGGGGGGCGTGGCGCACGGCATCGGCAACGCCTTCTACGAGCAGCTGGTGTACGACGAGGGCGGGCAGCTGCAGAACGCCAGCTTCATGGACTACCTGCTCCCCACCGCGCTGGACGTGCCCAGCGTCGAGATGGCGCACCGCGAAACCACCGCTCCGCTCAACCCGCTCGGGCTCAAGGGCGTGGGCGAGGCAGGCTGCATCCCCACCGGCGCCGCTTTCGCGCAGGCGGTCGAAGACGCGCTGCCGCACCTGGCGCTGGAAATCCGCGAGATCCCGCTGAGCCCCAACCGCCTCTTCGAGCTGCTGCGCGACGCCGGGCCGGCGGACCGCGCCCCCGCCGCGGAGCTCGGCGGGCCTACGGCAGCGGCCGCGGCGGATTGAGCGGAGAAGGGATCAAGCACGTACGCGCACTTTCGCACTCACGCACTCACGCACCCCATGATCGTCGACGGCGAGCACACCTTTCCCGGCCCGCGCCAGACCGTGTGGGACCTGCTGCAGGACCCCGAGGTGCTGGCCAAGGCCATGCCCGGCGCGCGCAAGCTCACCCTTACCGGCGACGGCACGTACGCGGGCGTCATCCGCATCGGCGTGGGGCCGGTGACGGCGGCCGAGTGGACGCTGAACGTCGCGCTCAGGGACCGCGTTCCGCCCGAGAGCTACACCATGCAGGTGGACAGCAAGGGTGCCCTGGGCTTTACCCGCGGCAACGCGACGGTGAACCTGGACGAGGTGGAGGGCGGTACGCGGATGCGCTACCACGCCGACCTCTCGGTGGGCGGCAAGGTGGCGGGCGTGGGGCAGCGGCTGCTGGACCAGGTCGCGAAGATGCTCACCAAGCAGGGCCTCGACGCGCTCAACAAGGAGCTGGAGTCGCGGCTGAGGGACGGGGGCGGGCCGGGAGACCAGGCGCGATGAAGCCGGCCCCGTTCGAGTACCATCGTCCGGATTCGGTTGATGAAGCGCTGGCGCTGCTGGCGGAGCACGGGTACGACGCCAAGCTCCTGGCCGGCGGCCAGAGCCTGGTGCCCGCGATGAACTTTCGCCTCGCGGCGCCCGCCGTCCTCATCGACCTGAACCGCATCCCCGGGCTCGACGGGATCGCGGAGGCGGACGGCGGCGTGCGCATCGGCGCGATGACGCGGCAGCGGGCGGCGGAGCGCAGCGCCACCGTGGCCTCGCGGGTGCCGCTGCTGGCGGAGACGCTGCCGTACGTGGCCCACGCGCAGATCCGCAACCGCGGCACCATCGGCGGCAGCATCGCGCACGCGGACCCGGCGGCGGAGCTCCCCGCCGTCATGCTGGCGCTGGACGCCCGCTTCCACCTCCGCGGGCCAGGGGGGACCCGCGTCGTCTCCGCGGGCGACTTCTTCACCGGGCTCTTCGGCACGGCGCTGGAGGCGGAGGAGATGCTGGTGGAGGTCGAGGTTGCGCCTGCTGCGCCGCGCACCGGCTGGGCGTTCGACGAGGTGTCGCGCCGGCACGGCGACTTTGCCCTCGCCGGCATCGCCGCGACGGTGCAGGTGGATGACGAGGGCCGCTGCACCGGCGCGCGCATCGCCCTGCTGAGCGTGGGCGACGGCCCCGTCCTGGCCACCCAGGCCGCCGCCGCGCTCGTCGGCCAGGCGCCGACCGACGCCGCCGTCCGCGCCGCCGCCGAAGCCGCCGCCCAGCGCGATGTGGACCCCCCCGGCGACATCCACGCCAGCCCCGCCTATCGCCGGCAGCTGGTGGACGTGCTGGTGCGCCGCGTCCTGCCGCGCGCCTTCGACCGCGCGCGGGCGAGGGGGCTCCAGGCGTAGCCCCGCGCGTCGAGAGCAGGGATTGGCGGATCGAAGTAGATTCCTCGGTCGACGCCAAAGTGTATGCACGAAAAGGTTTCGCGCGGG
>JAHWJJ010000200.1 GCA_019348475.1 Gemmatimonadota bacterium
CGGCATTTGCGATTTTCCAGCGGCGAATTCATTCGCTCCAGGACAGCGGAGAGCGCCGCCTCGCGTCAGGGGAGCCAGCGCCGGAACCGCATCCTGCGGCCGAGCGCGTACCAGAGCGTGTCCTTGGCCTGCGAACCCACGTATCCCAGCACCAGCGCGGTGGCCCCCATGTAGACGAACAGCATGCCCATGGTGGCGTCGGGGCGGCCGGCGTAGGTGCGCAGGTAGACGAAGAACCCGGCCACCACGCCAGCCACGATCCCGAACGCCATGTGGATCTTTGCCGCCAGGGCGTCGTCCTCCATCGGCGGCCGGGGATTGACCACCGACTCCACCGGCGTGCGCCCCTTCCCCGTGATCCAGCGGTCGTATCCCACCAGCGACGTCACGGTCACGGCCTCGGCCATGTCGCGCAGCTCCTCGTCCGGCGCGCCGGGAATCCAGCCGATCTCCGCCAGGTATTCCCTGTAGTCAGCATCCCGCCGCAGCGCGAGGGTCTGGCGATTGATCTCCGGAAGCGTTTCGGCGGCCTGGCCGTTCAGCCCCGCGGCGGCCTGGTCGTCCCCGCGCAGGTGCGCGTCGCCCGCCCACGCACGCAGCCGCCAGAACTCGGAGCGCAGGCGGTAGAGGGCGCCCAGCCGCGCGCCGAACTCGCGGCGGCTGCGGCGCTCCTCGTTGCGCGCCAGGAGGAACGCCACGTATACGGCGGCGACGAAGCCCAGAAAGTAGATCACGGCCCGGTGGGAGTGCGGCGGCGGGATGGGGTCCGCCGCGCAGGGGCGGCGGAGTGGCGAAGGGGGGGCGGCGGCGTGGACGGTTGAAGAATGCCGAAGCGTTCCCCTGCCGTCAAAGGCGCGCCAGCGTGCGCACGTCGTCGACCACCTGCTGCGGCGTGGCGCCGTCGGAGATCACCACCTGCAGGTTCCCCCGCCGGTCGATTCCGTAAACGGCGCCCGGATGCACCATCCGCATCGCCGGCGCGGCCTCCGCGGCCCTTTGCGCCCCGTCCGTGGCGTGGGCGTGGAACGCCGGCTGCGCGGGGACTTCGGCCAGGTACGCGCCGTAGCCCTTGCGCGCCCCGGCCAGCGCGGCGCTGTCGCCGGTCAGCCCCACGACGGCCGGGCCGAAGCGGCGGGCGTACGCCTGAAGGGCGGCGGGCGTGTCGCGCGCGGGGTCCAGCGTGACCATGAGAATGCGGACGTCGCTGGCGCCGCGGCCGGCGGTCCGCAACGCGCGGCTCAGCTTGTCCAGCGTGAGCGGGCAGACGTCCGGGCAGTGCGTGTAGCCGAAGAACAGCAGCACCGGCGCGCCGCGGTAGCTGCGCAGCGTTACGGCACGCCCGTCGTGGTCGGTGAGCGCGAACTCGCCGGCGGGCAGCACTTCCGTGTACGTGGTGCCGTGAAAGCGCGGCGCCGGGCGCGGCGCCACGGCCACCGCGGCGGCAACCACCAGTGCCGCCATCACCGCCACGCAGGTCCAGAGCGCCAGCCGCGGCGCGGGAGCCGTGTTCCGCGAATCCATCCGTCCGGCAGGTGAAGGGTGCGCACCCGCGCGCCGTGCGCGGGTCCTGCCGAAATGTAACACCGGCAGGCCTCTGGATCACGGGGGGGCGCGTCGCGCTCCGCGGCCCGCTCGCGACCGGTCCCCATCGGCGCGGAACGCGTCATTCCTGCACCGCGGCGGGCACCCAGCCGGCCCCCTCCGCTCACCCAGGCTCGCACCTCCCCCCGAAACGGCCGGGGGAGGGTGGGGGGGGGCGCCTCGCTCATGCACCGCCGCCGTCTCCCTTCCCCCACGCAGGTTGTGGGGGCCGGGCCGGGGATGGGGGGCGCCCCGCTCACGCACCACTCTGTCCCATCGCCCAACCCCCGCTCCACCGTGGGGAATAGGGAACAGGGAATTGGGAACCGGGAACAGGGGACGAACGGAAAAAGCCCGCCGCGCCTTGTCGACGCGCGGCGGGCTGGTTCGTTCGGGCCCGTCGGTGCTATGCGGGGATCACAGCAGGAAGTGCTGCAGCAGGTCTGGGGTGATGACGGTGCGCTCGTCCACCTCGTCCCACAGATCCTTGTGGGGCTGCTGCGGGCCGGTGCCGTGGAACAGGTGCACCAGCACACCCTCGTTCTTGGCCGCGCGGATCGCCGGGAGAAAGTCGCTGTCGCCGGTCACCAGGATGGCGCGGTGGATGCGCTGCTTGGCGGCCAGCATCACCAGGTCCACGCCCAGGTAGATGTCTACCCGCTTCTGCTCGAAGATGGGGCGCTCGCTTTCGCGGTCGGTGCCGCGGTACTCCAGCTTCCCCTCGCGCACCTCGAACCGGTTCAGCCGCGTGAGCGCGTTGAAGAAGCGCTGCTTGTTGTCGTACCGCTGCTGGTCTTCCTCGCTGGGCGTGGGGCCCATGTACGGAAGGCAGTGATAGTAGTACGTGCGCAGCAGCTCGTGGGGGCGGGCCAGCTCGCTGGACAGCTTGCCGAAGTCGATGCGCGGCGAACCGCAATCGCGCGACACCCGGTCGAAGTATCCGCCGTCAATGAAGATGGCTGCGTTCATGTGGAGTGCCGTTCAAGTAAAACAAACCCGCCGCGCGATGCGGCGGGAGTGTCGTGTGAATGTGCGGCCGCCAGCCGGCCGCGCGGACGTGCGGCGTGTGCCCGCCGCCGGGGGCGCCCGCGCGTTTTGAATTACAGGAAGGCCGTCCGCTTGTCAAGAACCCCCAGCTCACCGATTTCGTTGCGCCACAAAAGATTAGGGGAAACGTGCGGGCGGGAAATGGCTGCTTCTTACACCCGGAGCAGATACTGGAAAGTGCGTGAGTGCGTGAGTGCGGGAGTGCGGGAGTGCGGGAGTGCGACAAGGGGACAAGGGGACAAGGGGACAAAGGGCGCGCTCGCCGGCCCTCCGCGCGTGCTCGCGCTCCTGCCGTGCGCGCGCGGCTGCGTCTTCCGTCTGCGCCGCCGCCACGCGGCTCCGGCCAAAAAGGTTGCGGGAAAACGAGCGGCCGTCTAGTTTGCACCCGGCCCGTAATTTTCGACGAAGGTCCCTTCGCCGGCCGTTCCAGGCAAGTCCCTCGTTTCCACATCCGCCGACGTCTGTCCCGAATCCGCGGGATCGCGGGCGACCCGGCCCCCGCGGGTCGTCCCCGTTCGGACGCAGGGGGGCGCGGCTGCGCCTCATCCGTTCCGTCGCTTCGACCGCCCTCCGCCCGGCCCGGCGCCGGGCTCCCGTTCCACCACTAGAAAGTGTTGCCGTGCGCTCTACCCTCGCCCTCGTCCTGGCCGTGACGGCCGTGGCTGCCACCACTCCGCTGGACGCCCAGCGTGGCGCACAGCCGCCCCGCCGCCCGGCGCTGGCCGCCGCGGACACCAACGACGCCCGCGCGTACCTGGAGTTCGGCGCGCAGAACCTCGCCAGCCGCCCCAACGAAGCGGCGGACGCCTTCTACTGGGCGTACCAGCTGGACCCCGCCTCGGCGGATGCGCTGTACGGGCGCTACGCGGCGTTCCTGGTCTCCAGCCCGGTACGTCTGGTGAACTACTGGAACGGCGACCGCCGCACGCTGCGGTCGCGCGAGGTGCTGGCGGCGGACTCGCTGTACTTCCGGGCGCTTACGATGGACCCGTTCCTGTACCGGCGCTACGAGATGCACGTGCTCCGTGCGTACCTGCACCAGGCCGTGCGCAACGCAGACGGCCTTGCATCGGAGCGGGACATCCAGCGCCGGATCGACGCGTTCATGGTTCACTCCGGGCCGTGGCTGCGCGCGATCGAGGCGTACGCGCAGGGGCGGTTCGTGCAGGCGCTCACGTTCTACAACGAAGCGCTGGCCCGCGCCCGCAGCAAGTCGCTGGTGCGTGCCGAGCGCGGGCGGCTGTTCGCCCACGTGGGCAACCACCAGAGCGCACTGGAGGAGTTCGGCCACGCCCTGCGCGAGATGCGGCGCGAGGACGAGCGCGAGCTGGTGTTCCTGTACGAGAGCAAGGCGCTGATGGAGCACGGGATCGCCGTGCTGCACGAGCGCATGGGCGACCGCGCGGCCGCCCGCGAGGCGTACGGCCGTGCCCTGACCGAAGACCTGGGGTTCTACCCGGCGCACGTGCGCCTGGGGCTCCTCGCGCTCGCGGAGGGCGATACCGCGACCGCGGTGGCCGAGCTGGACCTGGCCGCGCAGGCCGCGGGCGCGGACCCATCCGTCCACTACACGTACGGCGCCATGCTGGCCCGGCTGGGCCGCCTCGACGAGGCGGCCGCGCAGCTGGTCCGTGCCGCCGAACTGGCCCCGTTCTACGCCGACCCCTGGTTCGCCCTGGGCGTGGTGCGCGACGGCAAGGCGAACGTGGACGCCGCGCGGGAGGCGTACGCGCGCTTTCTGAACGGCGCCGCGCGCACCCACCGCCGCCGCGCGGTCGCCGAGCAGCGCCTGCGCGACCTTGGCGCGGAGCCGCCCGCCGACGGCCGGTGAGCGCCGCCGGGCGCGCGGCGACCGGCTGTGCCCCCGGCCGTTCCGCCGCTTCGGCCACCCTCCGCCCGGCCTGGCGCCGGGCTCCCATTCCACCCACGCAGGAAGCCTTGCCGTGCGCTCTACCCTCGCCCTCGTCCTGACCCTGGCGGCCGTGGCCGCCGCCCCGCCGCTCCAGGCCCAGCGCGACGCGCAGACGCCGCGCCGCCCCGCCCTGGCGTCGGCCGACACCAACGACGCCCGCGCGTACCTGCAGTTCGCCGCGCAGAACCTCAACGGGCGCCCGCGCGAAGCCGCCGACGCGTACTGGTGGGCGTACCAGCTGGACCCCACCTCGTCCGACGCGCTGTACGGCCGGCACGCCGCGCTGCTGATGTCGGTGCCCAGCCGGCTGGTGGGCTACTGGAACGGCGAGCGCCGCGTGGTGCGCTCGCGCGAAGTGCAGGCGATCGACTCGCTGTACTTTCGCGCGCTGACCATGAACCCGTTCATGTACCGCGAACACGAGCACCACGTGTTCCGCCTGTACCTGCGCACCTGGGCCCGCGACGTGATCGACCGGTCGCGCGGCGGCCACAGCGTGAGCGAGGCGGTGATCAACGAGTGGATCAACGACGTGATGCACAACGGCTCGCCGTACATGAAGGCCCGCGAGGCGTACTCGCAGCGGCGCTTTCCCGACGCGCTGCGGCTGATGGACGAGGCGTACCGCGAGGCCCGCTCCCGCAGCCGGTCGTGGCTGCGCGCCGAGCGGGCACGGCTGCTGGCGCACACCGGCAACAACCCCGCCGCGCTGGCGGACTTCGCCAGCGCCATCGCCGACATGCGCGGCGGCGACGAGCGCGAGCTGGTGTTCGTGTACGAGAGCAAGGCGCTGCTGGAGCACGCGGTGGGAATGCTGCACGAGCGCATGGGCAACGTCGACGCCGCCCGCGAGGCGTACGGCCGCGCCCTGACCGAGGACCTGGCCTTCTATCCCGCGCACGTCCGGCTGGGGCTCCTGGCGCTGGCGGCCGGCGACACGGCCACGGCGGTGGGCGAGCTGGACCTGGCCGCGCAGGCCGCGGGCCCGGATCCCTCCGTCCACTACACCTACGGCGCCGTGCTCGCCCAGCTGGGCCGGCTGGACGAGGCGGCCGCACAGCTGACCCGGGCCAGCGAGCTGGCGCCCTTCTACGCCGATCCCTGGTTCGCCCTGGGGGTGGTGCGCGACGGCGAGGCGAACGTGGACGGCGCGCGGCAGGCGTACCAGGCCTTCCTGGCGCGCGCCGCGGCCAGCCACCGCCGCCGCGCAGCCGCCGAGCAGCGCCTGCGCGACCTGGGCGCGTCGCCGGAGCCCGCGGGGGGGCGGTGACCGCCCGCGGGGCCTTCCGCGCCGCCGCGCTGGGCCTGGCCCTGGGCACGGCGGCGCAGGCGGCGGCGCAGCCGGGACCCACCGGGTCCACGCGCCCGCGCACGGCGTACGAGGACCTGCAGATGTTCAGCCAGGTGCTCAACCAGATCCGGGTGAACCATCCGGACTCGGTGGACACGCACCGGCTGTTCATGGCGGCCGTGCAGGGGATGGTGAGCGCGGCGGACCCGCACTCGTACGTGATCCCCGCGGCGCGGCTGTCGCCGCAGAAGGAGGAGCAGCTGCGTGCCGGGCGCCTGCACCCCGTCCCCATCCGATTTGCGTACGTGGGGGGGATGCCCACCATCGCCAGCGTGGCGCCGGGAACGCTGGCCGCCCGCCAGAACATCCTGCCGGGCGACGTGCTGGTGGCCATCGACGGCCGGCCGGTGCAGGCGGAGAGCCCGGTGGAGCTGGAGGTGTTCCTGGCCGGCCCGCGCGGCTCCTCCGTGCGGCTGGGCCTGGAGCGCGAGCGCGCGGACGGCTCGCGGGTCACGCTGGAGCGCACCGTGCGCCGCGAGCGCGGCGACGACGAGACGGCGGTCCCGGTGGTGACGATGCTGGACGGGCAGACGGGGTACGTCCGCATCACCACCTTTTCCAACGCGCGCGCGGCGGAGGACCTGCACGCGGCGCTGGGGCGGCTGGAGCGCGAGGGGATGCGGCGCCTGGTGCTGGACCTGCGCGACAACGGCGGCGGGATGGTGGCCGAGGCGTCGCGCATCGCGGGCGAGTTCCTGCCCTCCGGCTCCACCGTGTACGTGGCGCAGGGGCGCAAGGCCGAGGTGTACGACAGCGTGGTGGTGCGCCGCAGCTTCTGGAGGCGCGAGCGGCAGTACCCCATCGTGGTGATGGTCAACGAGGGCACCGCCAGCGCGTCGGAGCTGGTGTCGGGCGCGCTGCAGGACCACGACCGCGCGCTGGTGGTGGGCCGGCCCACGTTCGGCAAGTCGCTGCTGATGGGGGGATTTCCCCTTACGGACGGGTCGCTGATCATGCTGACCATCGGCCACGTGAAGACGCCGTGCGGGCGCGTGATCCAGCGCCAGTACCGCGACGTGCGCGGCGCCGACTACTACCGGATGGCCCGCGCCGAACGCGACACGGCCGGGCGCCCCAGCTGCCGGACGGCGGGCGGGCGCACGGTGTACGGCGGCGGCGGCATCTACCCCGACGTGGTGCTGCCGGAGCCGCAGCCCGCGCCGGTGTGGCTGGCGCGGCTGGCCGAGGACGGCGTGCACACGCGCTGGATGGGCGGATACCTGACGGACAACGCCGCCGCGTTCACCACCGCCGAGGCGCTGGCCGCGGCGCCGCGCCTGCCCGAGGGCGCGCTGGCGCAGTTCCGCGCCTTCGCGCAGGCGCAGGGGCACGCCATCCCCGACGGCGCGGACGCGGACCGGCACGTGGAGCGCATGCTGCTCCCCGAGATCGCGGGGGCAAAGTGGGGCGCCGCCGGCTACTACCGCGTCGCGGCGGCGCTGGACGAGCAGATCGGCGCCGCCGTGCGCGAGTTCGAGCGCGCCGGCCAGATCCTCTCCGGGGCTCCGTAGCCCTGGCGGCGAGAATTGCTGGCGGCCCTTATATCGATTCCCAGGGTCTGCTGTGCACTGACACTTCTACTGCGGGTGAGGCGCCGTTTCGGCCTCGCGTGCACAAAGAACAACGATAAACGGTCCGCGTCATCCGGCGCTGCGTGCGGGGAAAGCGCAGTTCGACCTCCTCCAGGTTTTTGGGGGGAGGCGCGAGCCTGAGCGAGCGGAGGGGGCGCGGCGCGGGGCGGGCATGCTGCTGGAAGGCGGTCCGGGCATCGGAGCTTTTCCCATGAGGGAGCGCGCTCGATCCTCTGGGGCTGCACTGTCGTTCCAGGGAAGGCGCAGGACGAACGAGGGCGGGCTCCCGCGCAGGGAGCCCGCCCTCGTCCATCCGCCGACACCCGGGTGGGATCAGTCGCGGCTCTGCAGCTTGGCCAGCAGGCGCAGGATCTCCAGGTACAGCCACACCAGCGTCACCATCAGGCCGAACGCGGCGTACCACTCCATGTAGCGGGGCGCGCCGTGCTCGGCGCCCTGCTCGATGAAGTCGAAGTCCAGCACCAGGTTCAGCGCGGCGATC
>JAHWJJ010000201.1 GCA_019348475.1 Gemmatimonadota bacterium
CCGGATCCGCGCCGCGCCCCCTCCGCTCGCTCAGGCTCGCACCTCCCCCAAAAACTCCTGGGGGAGGTTCAACTGCGTTTTGCTCACCACGCGGTGCGCGTAGCGCCGGATGACTCAGAATGACTAATAGGGTATGGCAGCGCGCGAGTTCATCCAGAAAGCTGCGCTCCGGGGGGGCTACGCTTCGCGATCGGAGTGCTGGTTCCGCTCGCGGCTGTGGCGCCTGGTGGTGACGATGTAGTCGATGGCCTTCCACACCACCACCACGCACCACGCGGCGGCGGCCAGGGCCACCGCCGCCTCCAGCCCGCGCGACTGCAGGATCACTCCCATCATCTTCCCTATCCGTGGTGAAGGCGGCCGCGCGCGCAAGCGGGAGACGCGCTACGGCTGCTGGCCGACGTCGCTCTCGTTCTGGGCCGGCGTGCCCGGGGTGCCGGGGCGCACGCTGTCGGCCATGGTGCCGCCCTGGCCGGCCACGGGCACGCCCACGGTGTCGGGGCTGTCCGTGAAGATCTCGGTGTCGGCCGTGGCGGCGCCGTCCACGGGCGGCACCTCGTCGCCGCCGCACGCCAGGGTGCCGGCCAGCAGCAGAACCGCCGGAATGCCCGCGATGTTCATCCGCATCTTCGCTCCTCCATCCTCCAGGTGGACCGCAACTCCCGCGAACGGGCCCGGCGTGTGCAACGGTCCTGCCACCGCGCGCGCACCGGCGCTACTGCACCCGCGCGGCCTTCTGCAGGTCGGCGTCCTTGCCGGCCACCAGCAGCGCGTCCGACTCCGTCAGCGAGCGCCGCGGGTCGCTCACGGGGACGATCTCGTCGCGCAGCATGTCGTGGACGGCGACGACGGAGATGCCGTAGCGGCGGGGAAGCTGCAGCTCCAGCAGGGAGCGCCCGATCCAGTTCTGCGGCACCGCCATCTCCTGGATGCTGAAGTCGGTGCCCAGCCGCACGTAGTTCAGAATGCCGCGGTGCGACATGCGCGTGGCCAGCCGCAGGGCGGATTCGCGCTCGGGAAAGACGGTCTCGGTGACGCCCATCTTGCTCATCACCCGCGCGTGGTCCAGCGAGATCACCTTTGCGTAGATCTCCTGCACGCCCAGGTCGCGCAGCGCCATGGCGGCAAGGATGCTGGCGGTCACGTCCTCACCCGTGCTCACCACCCCGGCGTCCGCGCCGCGCGCGCCCACCCGCTCCAGCGTCGCCAGCTGCTTGCCGTCGCCCACGGCGGCGCGAGTGACGTGCGGGGCGATGGCGTCCACCGCGGGCTCCGACGTATCCACCGCGATCACGTCGTGCCCGGCGGCGTGCAGCGCCTGCGCCACGCTGGCCCCGAAGTTCCCCAGCCCGATCACCACGAACCGCTTCATCGCTCCTCCGGGTTAGCCGACGACGACGTCTTCGTACGCATAGCGGAACTCGCCCGCGGCGGTGGGGCGCGACAGCGCGATGGCGGCGGCGAACGCCAGCGGCCCCACGCGCCCCACGTACATCAGGATGATGGCCACCACGCGCGACCCGGGCGCAAGCTCGCCCGTGGCGCCCATGGACAGCCCCACGGTGCCGAAGGCACTGGCCGCCTCGAACATCCACGCCAGGAACCGCTCCGTCCCCGCCGCCTGAAGGGTGACGAAGCAGAGGATGCCAGCCGTTACCACGGCGAAGAACACGACGAACAATCCCACGGCGCGCTGGATGGTCTCTTCCGGGACCGTCCGCCCGAACAGGCTGGTCACCTCGCGCCCGCGCAGCCGCGACAGCGCCACCAGCCCCAGCAGCGCGAACGTGGTCGTCTTCATCCCCCCCGCCGTGCCCCCCGGCGATCCGCCGATGGTCATCAGCAGAATGGTGAGAAAGTTCGTGCTGGCGCCCGCCTGCCCGTAGTCCACGGTGTTGAAGCCCGCCGTGCGCGCCGTCACGCTCATGAACAGCCCGTTCAGCGGGCGCGCCCACGCGGGCAGTCCGGCAAAGGTGCCGCCCCACTCCAGCAGCGTGAACGCCGCCCACCCGCCCACCAGCAGCACCACCGTGGTCACCAGCACGATGCGCGAATGCAGCGACACGCGAAAGCGCCGATCTTCCCGCCTGGATCGGCGCTCCAGCGAAAGCTCCTCCAGCGTAAGGAAGCCCAGGCCGCCCAGGACGATCAACGCCATGATCACCAGCAGGGTGAGCGGCGCGCGCTGAAAGCCCATCAGCGAATCGCTGAAGGTGGAGAAGCCGGCGTTGCAGAAGGCGCTGACGGCGTGGAACACGGCGGGAAAGGCCGCCTCCCGCCACCCCAGGCGCGGGATCCACAGCAGGTACAGCAGCAACGCGCCGGCGGCCTCGATCATCAGCGTAAAGCGGACCACGTCGCGGGCCAGGCCCAGCGCGTTGACCGCCGGCGCCACCTGGGCCACGCCCGTGCTCAGCGTCTCGTGGCGCAGCGACATGCGCCGCCCCAGCGCCACGATTACCAGCGAGGTGAAGGCGATGATCCCCAGCCCTCCCAGCTGGATCATCAGCAGGATGAACGCCTGTCCGGCGGGGGTGAACCAGGTGGCGGTGTCCACCACGATCAGCCCGGTCACGCAGACGGCGCTGGTGGCGGTGAACAACGCGTCCAGCCACCCCAGCGGCTCGCCCGTGTACAGCCCGGGCAGGGTGCGCAGCCCTACGGTGCCCAGCGCGATCAGCAGCAGGAACGAGCCCACCAGCAGCTGCGGCCCCGAGACGTTCTGCCAGGGCCGGCGGCGGCGCACGGAGCGGATCTCCAGCCCCTGCAGCCATCCCGGCGTGCGGTCGCCGACCGGCGGGGTACCGCGGCGTCTGCGAAAGAGCAAGGTGCGTGGCGCGAAGGTGCGGGTGCGCGGGTCTGGCGGATCGCGGCTGGACAACCTGCGCGTCCGGCGGGGGGATGTCCAGTCGAACGGGGAATGGGTGAAGGGGTGAAGGGGTGAAGGGGTGAGCGGGTGAACGGGTGACAAGGGGAGTGATTGCTGCCAGATTCCTCGGCCGGCGCCCCGCGGATCCAGCGCGCGTCAGGATCGCGCGGGCGCCTTCCTGGGAATGACGATACGCAGGCTTCGCTGCAGCGAAATGGTGTCGGTCCGCCGCCGCGAAGCTTCCGAAGGCAGCCGGGTGCTACCGCGTCAGCGGATGTCCATCAGCTCCACGTCGAACACCAGGGTGCTGTTGGGCGGAATGGGGCCGATGCCGCGCGCGCCGTACCCCAGCTCCGGGGGGATCACCAGCGTGCGCCGGCCGCCCACCTTCATCCCCGACACCCCCTCGTCCCACCCCTTGATCACGTGCCCGGCGCCCAGCGGAAACTGCAGCGGCTGGCCCCGGTCGCGGCTGCTGTCGAACTTGCTGCCGTCCTGCAGCGTCCCCGTGTAGTGCACGGAGACGGTGTCGCCCGCCTTCGCCTGGCGCCCCTCGCCCACCGCGTCGTCGCGGTACTGCAGCCCGGACGCGCTCGTCGTCATCCCTTCATCCGCCACGCTGGTTCTCCTGTCGGTCGTTTTCGGTCGATGCTGATGCCCCCGCCGCGCGGGATCCCCCGCCCCGCCGCAACCCCCGTTCCCCCACGCGCGGCCGCGGTCATCGTCGCGCCGCCGCCGGTGGACGGCGTGGGCGATTTGACCGGCCGCGCGCACGCCCGCTACTCTGTGGGCGTGCGTCTCGTCATCCATCCACGCTCCCCATGCGCCGCCATGAACACGCTCCGCGCCCTGGCCGCCCTGCTCGCGCTCTGGTCCGCCGCGATCCCGGCGGCCGCATTCGCCCAGCCGGCGTACCCCGCCGAACAGCGCGCCCGCGACTCCACCGAGGCGCTGGCCGCCTTCCGGGGCAACATCGGCGCGATCCACGCCCGCGACCGGGCCACGTACCTGACCTACTACCTGCAGAGCCCGCGGCTGGTGCGCACCGGCCCCGGAGGCGTGAACTGGGGCTACGAGGGGATGACCACCGGCGACCCCAACGCCTGGCCCGACACGCTGGTCGCCACGCACTTCGAGGTGGTGCCCGTGGCGCCCGGCGTGGTCTACGGCGCGTACCGCTACCGGGTGGTGCAGGGCGGCAGCCAGCGCGGCGTATCGGAGCGCGTGCTGGTCAGGCAGCCGGACGGCACCTGGAAGATCGCCGTCAGCACCGCGTTCGGCTCGCCGGGCGACGCGCCGGTCCCCGCGTTCGCCCTGACCGGCGCCACCGTGATCGACGGCACCGGCGCCGCGCCCATCCGCAAAGCGACGGTGGTGATGCGCAACGGACGCATCGCCTGCGTGGGAGAGTGCCCGGTGGGGCCCGACGTGCACGCCATCGATGCCCGGGGAAAGTGGATCATCCCCGGGCTGATCGACGCGCACATGCACTACTCGCAGACCGGCTGGGCGGACGGGCGCCCCGACGCGGAGGACGTCCGCGCGCGCTTTCCCTACGACAGCACGGTCGCCGCGCTGGAGGCCGACCCCGAGCGCTTCTTCCGCAGCTACCTGTGCGCGGGGGTGACGGGGACGTTCGACGTGGGCGGCTATCCCTGGACGTGGGCGCTGCGCCGGCGCGCGGAGGCCAGCAACGCCGCTCCGCACGTGGCCGCCGCGGGCCCGCTGCTCTCCACCCTGGACCACTGGGTCAACACCCCGGCCCAGCGGCAGTTCGTCTACATCCACAACGACAGCAGCACCCGTGCGGCGGCGCGCATGGTGGCGCACTACGAAAGCGACGCGGTGAAGGTGTGGTACCTGGTCAAGGCCACGAGCCCCGACACCGCCGGCTATAAGGTGCTGCTGCGCACCGCGGCCGAAGAGGCGCGCCGGGCCGGCATCCCCCTGATCGTCCACGCCACCGACCTGTGGGCCGCGCGCGACGCGGTATCGGCCGGGGCGCGGCTGCTGGTGCACTCGGTGGAGGACGTGCCGGTGGACGACGAGTTCCTGCGGCTGGCGCGCGAGGCGGGGACCATCTACACGCCCACGTTGACGGTGTACGATGGATACCGCCAGCTGTACGAGCGCCGCTTCGACGACACCGGGCTGGCGATGGAGTGCGTGGACCCCGCCACGCGCGCCAAGGCGATGCTGACGGACTCGCTGCCGCCGCGGAACCTGCCGCCGACTTTCGGCGCCCGCTTCGAGCGCCGCCGCCAGGTGACGGCCGACAACCTGCGCCGCGTGCACGCCGCCGGCATTCCCGTGGCGATGGGGACGGACGCGGGCAACCCGCTCACCCTGCACGGCGCCAGCGTCTATCGCGAAATGGAGGCGATGGCCGCCGCGGGCCTTTCGCCCATGGACGTGCTGGTCGCCTCCACCCGCAACGCCGCGATGGCCATGGGGCGCGACTCCATCGGCACGCTGCGGCCGGGGATGGCGGCGGACCTGGTGGTGCTGGACGCCGACCCCCTCGCGGACGTGCGCAACCTGCGCTCCGTGCGCCTGGTCGCCCGCGGCGGCGAGGTGTGGACGCGGCGGGAGCTGGAGTGGTAATGGAGTGAGGGTGAAGGGTGAACGGGGTCATCCCGCACTCCGAGCAAGCGGGTTTGTCATTCCGAAGGAGGCGCCGCGAGGGACGCGGCTGTCGGCAGATCGTCTGGCGCCGACTGAGGAATCTACTCGCCCGATCTGGTGGGCTGCTTCCGCGCGTCCCACTCGCGGAACCCCGATGCTTGTGCCGGAGCCGGTATGATTCGCATTCTCGGCGCTGAAGACGCGGCGGCGTACCAGGCGCTGCGCCTCTTCGGCTTGCGCGAGAGCCCGGAAGCGTTCGGCTCCACGTACGAAAGCGAAGCCGATACGCCGCTGGAACACGTCGGCGAGCGCCTTGCCCGCGGCGCCGCTGGAAAAGACGTGACGTTCGGCGCGTTCGATGACGACGGCGGGCACCTTGTCGGCGTAGCCGGGCTGCGGCGCCAGACGGGCCTCAAGACGCGCCACCGCGCCCACGTCTGGGGGATGTACGTCGCCCCGCAGGCCCGCGGGCGCGGGCTCGGCCGCGCGCTCCTGGATGCGCTCGCCGCGCACGCGCGCGCGCTGGACTGCGTCGAACGCCTGACGCTCGGCGTGGAAACCTCGAATGCGCCCGCCCGCGCCCTGTACCACGCCTTCGGCTTCGTCACCTACGGGATCGAGCCCCAGGCGTACGCCTTCGGAGGACGGTACTGGGACTCCGAGCTGATGTCGCTGGCGCTGGACGCGCGGAGTCCGCGATAGAAACGGCGGCTGTCCGGGGCGTGCAGACACGCCGCCGCCATTGGGGGCAAGCCCGGATGCGCGGCCCATGCGGCCTGCCGCGGAGCCAACCCCTTGCCGCCCAAGCCCTTCCCCCTACCGCCGTTCGCCTCTACTTTTCGCGGTTCGCCGCGAACGAATCCCCGCCGGAAAAAGGCCACGCCGATGGACGACGCACGGTTCCAGGAGTTGAGGCAGCGCGAGTTCAGCCGGCTGGACGCGCTGGGGCACGTGTACCTGGACTACACCGGCGCCGGCCTCTACTCCGAGGCGCAGGTGCGCGCCAACGCCGAGATGCTGTGCGGCAGCGTGTTGGGCAACCCGCACTCGCGCAACCCCACCTCGCTGGCCGCCACCAACCTGTGCGAAGACGCCCGGCGCCGCGTCCTGGACTACTTCAACGCCGACCCCGCCCTGTACGAGGTCGTGTTTACGCTGAATGCCAGCGGCGCCCTGAAGCTCATCGGCGAGGCGTACCCGTGGGAGCCCGGCGGCCGCTTTCTGCTCACGGCCGACAACCACAACTCCGTCAACGGCCTGCGCGAGTTCGCCCAGGCGCACGGCGCCGAGGTGCGCTACGTGCCGCCCGGCCCGGAGCTGCGGCTGCCCGCCCTGGAGGAGCACCTGGCGGGGGCGGACCGCGCCAGGCACAACCTGTTCGCGTTCCCCGCGCAGTCCAACTTCTCCGGGGTCAAGTACCCGCTGGACGCCATCGGCGTGGCGCACGAGCACGGGTACCACGTGGTGCTCGACGCGGCCGCCTTCGTCCCCACCAACCGCCTGGACCTGCGCGGCTGCGCGCCGGACTTCGTCTGCGTCTCCTTCTACAAGATGTTCGGCTTTCCCACCGGGGTGGGCGTGCTGCTGGCGCGCCGCAACGCCCTGGGCGAGCTGCACCGGCCCTGGTTTGCGGGGGGCACCGTGCGCTTCGTCAGCGCGCAGAACAAGGTGCACCTGCAGCACGTCACCGGGCGCGCCTTCGAGGACGGCACGCTCAACTACCTGGGGATCGCGGCGGTGCCGGCCGGGCTGGACTTTCTGGACGAGATCGGCATCGAGCGCATCAACGCGCACGTCATGCGGCTCACCGAAGCGCTGCTGGCCGACATGCTGGCGCTGCGCCACGGCAACGGCGCGCCCATGGTGCGCATCTACGGTCCCAAAACCATGGAGACGCGCGGCGGCACCGTCGCCTTCAACCTGCTGGACCCGCGCGGCGGTCTGGTGGACTTCCGCATGGTGGAGCAGCGCGCCAGTGACGCGGGGATCTCGCTGCGGACGGGCTTTTTCTGCAACCCCGGCGCGGCCGAGTTCGCCTTCGAGTACCCGGACGAGGACGCGTTCCGGTGCATCAAGCAGCTCACCCCCGAGACGTTCAACATCCAGGTGTTCAGCGACTGCATGAGCGACCATCCGGTGGGCGCCGTGCGCGTTTCGGTGGGCATCGCCAGCAACCGCGCAGACCTGGCGCGGCTGATGGAGGTGCTGTGCTCCTTCCGCGACGGCGGCTGCGAAGCCCCCGCGGGGACGGAGCTCCCCGCGCTGGCGACGGTGGACTGATCGCGGGGACGAGGGGACAAGGGGGACAAGGGGACAAGGGGACAAGGGGACAAGGGACAAGGGACGCCTGCGCACCACGTCGGCCCCACCGCCACCCCTCCCCCGGGGTTGGGGGAGGGGTCGACCGCCGTCGCGAGGA
>JAHWJJ010000202.1 GCA_019348475.1 Gemmatimonadota bacterium
GCACCAAGGGAAGGTGGCGCGGCGCGTGGCCCGGCTCGTCAGACATGCAGCCGGTTCCCGGACATGCACGGACCTCCGGATGATTCGAGGGTGAACGTTACATCATAGCGGGGCGGGGTCCGCCGCGCGAGAGTCGGGAGAGTGCAAAGGGCGCGGGGGAAGGGAAGTGGAGAGTGAACGGCGGAATCGGGCCCGCCCCCCTGCTCCCGGTGTCGCCAGACAATCGGTTGGATGCGCGGCGGGCGCGGATGGATGCGCGGGGGTTGTGGATGCCGGTGAAGGGCGCCATCCTCCGGGACGGGACGGGATGGGACGGCACGGGCAACCGCCACCGCCGTTCACCCGGGCCGCGGTCGGCGTGCCGGGGCCTCGGGCGCCTCGGGCCTTCGGGGTCGGCGGCGCACGCCCGCCGCGTGCGGCGCCCCCGGGCCGCGTCCGGGCCGCGTCCGGGCCGCCCCCGGGCCGCCCCCGGCTGAAGCCGGGGGCTGGAACTGCCATAAGCCCTGTCTCGGCTCGCTTGCGCTCGCCGAACAGGGCTTCACCTGCGGAACGCATCCGCCTCTCGCACTCGCCTCGATGTCATCCTACTGCGATGCCGCGCCCGGGCATCCGTTCCACGGGCCGTATCACGACCACGAGTACGGCTTCCCACTCCGCGGGGACGATCAGCTCCTGGAGCGGCTGGCGCTGGAGATCAACCAGGCGGGCCTGTCCTGGCTCACCATCCTCAAGAAGAAGGACAACTTTCACCGGGCGTTCCACGGCTTCGACGTGGACCGCGTGGCGGCGTTCGGGGACCAGGATCGGGCGCGGCTGATGGCGGACGCGGGCATCATCCGCAACCGGCTCAAGGTGGAGGCGGTGATCGAGAACGCGCGGCGCATCCAGCAGCTGCGCGGCGAGTACGGTTCCTTCGCCGGCTGGCTGGACGCGCACCACCCCCGCGAGAAGGCGGAGTGGATCAAGCTGTTCAAGAAGACGTTCCGCTTTACCGGCGGCGAGATCGTGGGCGAGTTCTTGATGTCGCTGGGCTACCTCCCCGGCGCGCACCGGCCCGAGTGCCCGGTCTACGCGCGGGTGCTGGCGGCCGACCCGCCGTGGGCGCGGGTGGAGCTGCCCGCGGCGGCGAGCGCCGGCGGATGATGGGAGATGAGGAGATGAGCGGGTAAACCCGCTGCTGGTAAGCGACAAGCCCCGTCTCGGCTCGTTACACTCGCCGAACGGGGCTTCAACTGCTCGGTTGCTGGGCGGGCGGCTATGTCCGATTCGCATCTACCCGCGACGCGAGCCGCACTTTCGCACTTTCGCACTTTCGCACTTTCGCACTCACGCACTTCCCTACTTCGTCTCCAGCCAGTTGTCGCCCACCCCGCCTTCCACTTTCAGCGGCACCTCCAGACGGGCGGCGTTCTCCATGCGGTCGCGCACGAACTCCTGCACGGCGGGCTCGCTCCCCGCGGGGGTCTCGAACAGGAGCTCGTCGTGCACCTGCAGCAGCATCTTCGCGGGGACCACGCCGGCGTGCAGGTCGTCCTGAATGCGGATCATGGCGATCTTGATCAGGTCCGCCGCGGTGCCCTGGATGGGCGCGTTGGTGGCCGCGCGCTCGCCGAACGCGCGGATGTTCCAGTTCCTGGACTTGAGCTCCGGCAGGTAGCGCCGCCGCCCGGTGAGCGTCTCCACGTACCCGCGCGTCTTCGCCAGCTCCACCTGCTCGTCCAGGTAGCGGCGGACGCCGGGAAAGCGGCGAAAGTACTCCTCGATGAACTCCTTCGCCTCGGCGTTGCTGATCCCCAGCTGGTTGCCCAGCGAGAACGGCCCCTGTCCGTAGATGATGCCGAAGTTCACCGTCTTGGCGCGGTCGCGCATCTCCTTCGTGACCAGGTCGATCGGCACGCCGAAGACGATGCTGGCCGTCTGCTTGTGGATGTCGAGCCCCGCGCGGAACGCCTCCACGAACGCCTCGTCGCGCGAGTAGTGCGCCAGGATGCGCAGCTCGATCTGCGAATAGTCGGCCGAGACGAAGCGCTGCCCCTCGGCCGGGATGAAGCCGCGCCGGATCTCCGCGCCCATCTCGGTGCGGATGGGGATGTTCTGCAGGTTGGGATCCGACGACGACAGGCGCCCCGTGGCCGCGATGGTCTGGCTGAACGAGGTGTGGATGCGCCCCGTCTCCGGGTTCACTGCGTGCGGCAGGGTGTCGACGTAGGTGCCGCGCAGCTTGTCGATCTGCCGGTACTGCATCAGCAGCGTGGGGAGCGGATGGCCCTTCGCGGCCAGCGCCTGCAGCACGTCCACGTCGGTCGACGCGCCCGTCTTGGTCTTCTTGATGACGGGAAGCCCCAGCTTGCCGAAGAGGATCTCGCGCAGCTGGGGGGTGGAGCCGATGTTGAACTCCTCCCCCGCCTCCACGTAGATCTGCCCCTCCAGCGCCTTCTGGGCGCTGCGCAGCTCCTCGCCCATGCGGCGGAAGAAGGGCTCGTCGATGCGGATGCCGTTCCACTCCATCTCCGCCAGCACGTGCACCAGCGGCATCTCGATGTCGCGAAAGAGCGAGTCCAGGTGCAGGCTTTCCAGCTCCGGCGCGAACTTCTCCACCAGCCGCAGCGCGATGTCCGCGTCCTCCGCCGCATAGGTGCAGGCGGCGTCCAGCCCCACCTCGGCAAAGGGAATCTGCGCCTTTCCCTTCCCCGTCACCTCGTCGTAGGCGATGGTGCGGTGGTCCAGGTGCTGAAGGGCCAGCGAGTCCAGCCCGTGCTCGCGCCGCCCCGGCTCCAGCACGTAGCTGGCGACCATCGTGTCGAAGTCCAGCCCCCGCAGCGTGATCCCCTCGCGGCGAAAGACCAGGAAGTCGTACTTCAGGTTCTGCCCCACCTTGCGCACCTGCTCGTCCTCCAGCAGGTCCAGCAGCGGCCGCATCGGCTCCGAGTGCAGGTCGGGCAGGTTGGCGACCACCTCGCAGTCCGGCCCGTCGCCCACGACGGGGGTCAGGTCGCCCAGCAGCTCGCCCTGGTCCGGCCCGCGGGTGCGGTGGCGAAAGGGGAGGTAGTACGCCGTCCCCACGTCGATGCCGATGGAGATGCCGCACAGCGTCGCCCGCATGGGATCGGTGTCGCTGGTCTCCGTGTCCACCGCGAACCGCCCCGCCGCGCGGGCCCGGCGGACCACGTCGCGCACCTGCTCCACGGTGGAGAGCAGCACGTACTCCGCCTCCAGGCGATTCGCCGGCCGCGCCTCCTCCGCCTCGCCTCCCGGGGGGACCACGCCGGCGAAGTCGCGGATCAGGGAGTGGAACTCCAGGTCGAAGAACAGGTCCTTGAGCCGCGCGCGGTCCGGCTCGCGGCAGCGCAGCGCCTCCAGGTCCAGGTCCACGGGCAGGTCTTCGCGGATGGTGACCAGCCGCTTGGAGAGGAGGGCCGCGTCCGCGAACGCCTCCAGCGCCTCGCGGGCGCGCTTGCTCTTGATCTCCGCCGTGTGGGCCAGAAGGTTCTCGATGGGCCCGTACTCCTGGATCAGCTGGATGGCCGTCTTGGGCCCGATCCCCTTCACGCCCGGCACGTTGTCGCTGCTGTCGCCGATCAGCCCCAGGTAGTCCACCACGCGCTCCGGCGGCACGCCCAGCCGCTCGTGGGCGTTGCGCGTGTCCACCCACTCCTCCTCCACCGCCGTGGGCCCGCCGCGCCCCGGGTTCAGCAGGCAGACGTGCGGGCGGATGAGCTGGTAGAAGTCCTTGTCGCCGCTGATGATGACCGTCTCCAGCCCCGCGTCCGCCGCTTTCGAGGCGAGCGTGCCGATCACGTCGTCGGCCTCGTAGCCGGGCAGCTCCAGCACGGGGATGTTGAACGCCTCCACCAGCTGGCGGATGCGGGGAAGGGAAAGCTCCAGCTCGTCGGGCATCTTCTCCCGCGTGGCCTTGTACTCCGCGTACATCTGCACGCGCTCGCTGTCACCCGCGTCGAACACCATTCCCAGGTAGTCGGGATGGTGCTTTTCGAACACCTTGATCAGGAAGCGCGCGACCCCCCACGCGGCGCTGGTGTTCTCGCCCTTTCCCGAGACCAGCGGCCGCGAGATCATGGCGAAGAAGGCGCGGTAGATGAGGGCGTAGCCGTCGATCAGGTACAGGCGGTCGCGGGTCTTCTGGGGCTTCTCTACGGGCATGCTGGGCCGGCGGATGTACGTTCGTGTGGACGCGGAGCGGCGCGCGCCAATCTACCGCGCGCGGCGGCGGGCGGAAACGGCGGAGAACAGCGAGCCTCACGTCCAGCCAGCTGAGGCAACCGAGTCGTTGCTACCCTTGCGCCCGCCCGTCGTCGGAAGACCGGATCGGCCGAACGACCCGGCAGGAGGCGAATCCCTTTTCGAGCCCCGATGCTAAACCTTTCGCACCCGGACGCCGGATGACAGATTGGGGGCGATCCCCGGCAGATGGCGCGGGCTCCGCGGACGGAGCGCGATTCCCATCCCCCAACCATCGAGCAGGCCATGCAACACACCCGCATCGCACGCACGGGCGCGCTCCTGACGGCCATCGTACTGGCCGGCGTGGACGCGGCGCAGGCGCAGACCGGCTACCTGCGCCCGCCGGAGCCGATTCCCTCCATCGTCACCGCGCAGCCCACGCCCACCGTGCTGGTGGGGCGCGACCGGCAGACGCTGGCGCTGCTGGCGCGCGAGGCGCTTCCCTCCATCAGCGAGATGGCGGAGCCGGAGCTGCGGCTGGCGGGCTTCCGCATCAGCCCCCGCACCAACGGCGTCAGCAGCACCCGGGCGTCGTACAGCACGGGGATCACCTTCCAAGAGCTGGGGAGCGGGCGCCAGCGCGTGGTGCAGCTCCCCGCCGGCGCGCGCATCGCGTACGCGCAGTGGTCGCCGGACGGGCGGCACCTGGCGTTCGTGAACGCGCTGGAGAACGGGCTCGAGCTGTGGGTGGCGCAGGTTGCCACGGGCCAGGCGCGCCGCGTGCTGGGCCCGGAGCTGAACGCCACCATCGGCACGCCGTACCGCTGGCTGCCGGACAACTCCGGCTTCATCGTGCGGCGCGTGGTGCCCGGCCGCGGCCAGCCGCCGCGCGGCTCGGAGGTGCCGTCCGCGCCGGTGATCCAGGAGAACCTGGGGCGCACGGCCCCGGCGCGGACGTACCAGGACCTGCTGCAGAGCCCGGCCGACGAGGCCCTGTTCGAGCACTACTTCACCGCGCAGCTCTCGCGCGTGCCGCTGGCCGGCGGCCGTCCCGCTGACCTGGGGGCGCCGGGGATCTTCTTCGGCTTCGACCCTTCGCCGGACGGGCGCTACCTGCTGGTGACGCGCGTCAAGCGGCCGTACAGCTACGTGGTCCCCGCGTGGAACTTCCCGCAGGAGACCAGCGTGCTGGACGCGCGCACCGGCGCCCGGGTAAAGCTGGTGGCCGACATCCCGCTGACGGACAACCTGCCCCCCGCCTTCGACGCCGTGCACGAGGGGCCCCGTGAGGTGGAGTGGCGCAGCGACGCGCCGGCCACGCTGGCGTGGGTAGAGGCGCAGGACGGGGGCGACCCGCGGCGCGACGCGGCGGTGCGCGACCGCGTGTTCCTGCTGAACGCGCCCTTCACCGCCCAGCCGGTACCGCTGATCGACCTGGAGCACCGCCTGTCGTACATCGCCTGGGGGCGCCCCGACTACGCGATCGTCCGCTCGGCGTGGTGGAACACGCGGTGGGAACGGCGCTTCGCCGTGAACCCGTCCAATCCCGCCGCCGCGCCGCGGCTGCTGGTGGAGCGCAGCTACCAGGACCGCTACTCGGACCCGGGCACCCCCGTGACGACCACGACGCCCTCGGGGCACGCGGTGATGATGTTCACCGAGGACGGCGAGGGGATCTTTCTTACGGCGGCGGGGGCCTCGGAGCGGGGCAACTACCCGTTCCTGGACGTGATGGACGTGGCCACGGGCGAGAGCCGGCGGCTGTGGCGCGCGGAGGATCCCTACTTCGAGACGGTGCTCACGGTGCTGGACCGCGACGGCAGCCGCATCCTCACCCGGCGCGAGTCGCTCACCGACCCGCCCAACGTCTTCGTCCGCACCCTGCCGGGCGACCAGGCGCGCGCGGTGACGAACTTTCCCGACCCGGCGCCGCAGCTGGCGGGGATCCAGCGGCAGCTGATCACCTACACGCGCGCGGACGGGGTGCGGCTCAGCGGCACGCTGTTCCTGCCCCCCGGCTACGACGCGGCGCGTGACGGGCCGCTCCCCATGCTGATGTGGGCGTATCCCACGGAGTTCCGCGACGCCGCGGCGGCCGGGCAGATCACCGACTCGCCCAACCGGTTCTCGCGGCCGGGGGGCAGCTCACACCTGTTCCTGCTGCTGGCGGGGTACGCCATCCTGGACAACCCCACCATGCCCATCGTGGGCGAGGGTGAGGTGGAGCCCAACGACACCTACGTGGAGCAGCTGGTGGCCAGCGCGCAGGCGGCGGTGGACAAGGTGGTGGAGATGGGGGTGGCGCACCGCGACCGCATCGCCATCGGCGGGCACTCGTACGGCGCGTTCATGACGGCCAACCTGCTGGCGCACAGCGACCTGTTCCGGGCCGGTGTGGCGCGGTCCGGCGCGTACAACCGCACGCTGACGCCGTTCGGGTTCCAGGCGGAGCAGCGCACGTACTGGGAGGCCACGGACACGTACACGCGGATGAGCCCGTTCACCTTCGCCAACCGGGTGAACGAGCCCATCCTGCTCATCCACGGCGCCAACGACGACAACAGCGGCACCTTTCCCGTCCAGAGCGAGCGCTTCTACGCGGCGCTCAAGGGGCACGGCGCCACGGTGCGCTACGTGGTGCTGCCGCTTGAGGCGCACGGCTACCGCGCCCGCGAATCCGTGCTCCACACGCTGGCGGAGACCATCAACTGGCTGGACACGCACGTGAAGAACGCCCCGCCCCGCGCGCCGTCGCCCTCCACCCCGGCCGCGCGTTAAGGCGCCCGGACACTTTCGCCTCTCCGTATCACACGACGCGGGGCAGATCGGCACGTTCGATCTGCCCCGCCCGGCGAATCCCCCAATTTCCGTGCACCGCGACCGAACGTCAGTTTCACGCGGAGGACGCGGGGGAAAAGAGTGAGGACGCGGAGAGCTCCGTCCGTTCTCCGCGTCCCTCACGCACTCACGCCCTCACGCCCTCACGCACTCACGCACTCACGCACTCACGCACTCACGCACTCTCCTCCGTCATCCTCCCCGCGGCTTCGGCAGCGACCAGTCGCTCAGGTGGCCCAGCAGGTAGTCGATGGAAAACACGTGGCGCGAGTGGTCGTCGTCGGCGCGAAACACCACGGCGGACCACCCCCGCATGCCGGTGGGCGTGTACCGGCGGCCGTTCATCCACAGCTTCTGCCCGCTGATGGCGCGGATCAGCACGCGCTCGTACCGCGAACGGCTCAGCTCGCTCTCGGGGAACAGGTTGTCCCAGGTGCACAGCCGCCCCACGTCCTCGTACTCCGGCGGGCGGTCGTCCAGGTCCAGCAGCGACGGCGCGCGCCCCCGCATCACCGAGCCGATGAGGCGAAAGGTCCACGGGTCGCTGATGCGGCGGATGGGGTGCCAGAAGTGCTTGACGATGAGCCCCGCCACGCTGCGCAGGCTCATCTCCCGCCCGTCCGTCGTCTTCCACGTGGTCTCGTCGATGTCGGCCTGGAACGGGCTGCGCGGATAGCAGTCGTTGCGCGCCAGCCACCCCTTGCGCGAGGTGTGCTTCATCGGCCGGTACCCCTCGATCACCGGGATCCCCATCCGCTCCAGCATCTCCAGCTCGAACGAGGGCCAGGTCATCACCTCGCGCACGATGCCCACGATCAGCGTGGCCGTGGCGATCATCAGCGACGCGCTGGGGGTGAAGTCGGCCGTGATCTCGATGCG
>JAHWJJ010000203.1 GCA_019348475.1 Gemmatimonadota bacterium
CGCTGAGGATGGCGTCGATCATCCCGCCCTCGATGATCGAATAGGCGTTGGCGCCCAGGCCGGTGTCGCGCAGCAGGTCGTGGATGTCGCGCAGGCGGCAGCCCTGGCGGTTCAGCGAGTACTCGCTGCCCCCCTCGCGAAACACCTTGCGGGCGATCTCGATCTCGCTCCGCGGCACGGGAACGCTGCCGTCCTCGTTGCTGAAGACGAGCGATACCTCGGCGTAGTTGAGGGGACGGCGGCGGGTGCTGCCCTGGAAGATCACCTCTTCCATCTTGGCCGAGCGCAGGGCGCCCGCGCGGGTTTCGCCCAGCACCCAGCGCACGGCGTCGGCGGTGTTGCTCTTGCCGCAGCCGTTGGAGCCCACGATGGCGGTCACGCCGTCGCGAAGCTCCAGCACCGTTTTGTCGGCGAACGACTTGAAGCCGTGCAGCTGGAGCGAGCGGAGCTTGATGTGGGGGTGGCGGGGGGGCGGCCCGAGCGCTCCACCAGCCGCGGCGGAATGCTGGCGCCGGTCAGGATTTTTGCCATGGGGGCCGCGCTGGCGCTGTCGCGGTAGGCGCCGCCGTACACCTTCCACCGCTCGCTGCCGTCGGTGTACGGCACGGCCGCCACGTAGGCGGGAATGGCGCGGCGGGTGAGGGAGTCGGCGCGGGCGCGCGCCTGCGCGGCCGTGGGGTACTCGCCCAGCTCGTACGCCAGCGGGCGGTGGTCGATCAGCGCGTAGCGCCCGCCCGCCGCCTCTTCGTCGATCACGTCCTCGGCCAGCAGCCGCTCGCGCAGCGCGGTGACGGCGGCGGTGTCGCCCGCCATCCCCGCCATCACCTTCCAGTAGGTGATCCCCTGGTTGGCTTCGGGGACGATGAAGAACTGCGCCTCGGTGAACCGCCGCGCCACGTCGCCGGAGAACTTCGCGGCATCGTCCCAGCTCTGGAAGTTGCGCACCTGCACGGAGTACGGAAGCATGGACCCGGCCTCCGCCACCGGCGCAGCGGACGCGGCCGGCGCGGGGGCGGCGGCCGGCGCCGCGGGCTCCGGCCCGCGGGTGGTGGACCCGATCAGGTCCGGAAAGCCGGGGATGTAGGTCGGCCCCAGGAACACCAGCGCCGCCAGGAGCGCGATCAGGAGAAGGAGCAGCAGCAGCGGGGACACGGCCCGCCTGCGCTTCTTCGGCTCCTCCGCGTCCGTCCACTCCGGGTCGGGGACGGGGATGACGTTCGGGGCAACCTGCGCACCGGAAGCGCCGGCGGCCCCGGCTGCGGGAACGGCGCTCGCGCCGGCCAGCTCCGTGCGCGTGCCCGGCGGCGCCTTCCAGGGTGCGACAGGCTCCGGCTCGGGAAAGCGGTCCGCGGGGGACGTGGGGCGCGCGGCGGGCGCGGCGGCGGCACCGTCGCGCCGCGGCGGCGTGAGCCAGGCGCGCACGGCGAAGTCGGCGGCCAGCTCCGGCGGGAGCGGGCTGGCGCCGTCGGCGCCGCCCAGCAGGATGGCCTCGCTCACGAAGCGGCGCAGCGACGGCAGCTCGGGCGCGTCGCTGGGGACGAACAGGAGGAGCGCCGCGTTGTTGTCGCGGAACCCGGCGACGATCTTGTCCCAGCGCGGGTGGCGGAGAACGGCGCCGGGATCCGGGGTGTAGGTGCCGCTGGAGATGAGGTAGAACCCGCGCCCGGGAACGGCCCGCGCGCTGCGGGCCAGCGACGCGCCGTACAGGAAGATGTCGACCACGCCGTCCTGGTTGGGCATGCCGATGCGGTCGTTGAGGAACGGGTCCTCCAGGCACAGGTCCGCCAGGACGGTGCGGCGGCCGGCGGCGTGCCAGCCGGTGGCCAGGCTTACGGCGGCGTCGGCGGCCCAGTCGCGGTCGGCGGCGCGGTCGAACAGCAGCAGCACGGGCCCCGGCGCCGCCGTCTCGCCGGCGACGGGCGCGGGCAGGCGCTCGAACGACGGGTCGAAGAACGTGGGCGAGGGCACCGGTCCCGGTCCGCCGGCGTGCGGCTGCGAATGCGTCATGGGTTCTGAAGGCTGGGCGGAGGCGCGCCGTGGCGCGGGATGGTCCGGCGACCGAATGCAGAGCGGAAAGTAAACGGCGGAGTCGTTGAGGGGCAAGCGTTTGGGGGGATGGACAGCTCGAACCGCGGGTCGAAACGACCGGTTTCAACTACTCGGCCGTGCTTTCGCGGAATCCGCCGGAAGTGATGCGGCGTCGGCTCGGGATACCACGCCTGGGACAACAGCCGTATCGTTGCCTACGGGGCGCGCAGCCCGACCCGGAGCGCAGCGGACGGCACGCCCAGGCGACAGAATTCACCGGATCGAGGTTCAAGTGCCTGGCCGCTGGGCCAACGTGGTTCGTTCCTGGGCACCTGAACCTGGGCACTCGAACCTGCTCTTCGTCAGGCGGCCTGCGGCTGCAGCCGGTGGATGGGCGCGTCGCCCCACAGCCGCTCCAGCTGGTAGAACTCGCGCGCCGCCGGGTGAAACACGTGCACCACGAAGCTGAAGTAGTCCACCAGGATCCACCGCCCGCCCCGCTCGCCCTCCACGTTCAGCGGACGCGTGCCCGCCTGTTTGAGTTCGTCGACCATGTGGTCGGCGATGGCGGCCACGTGCGTGTCGCTGGTGCCGCTGGCGATGAGAAAGAAATCGGTGGCGCTGCTCAGGTTGCGCAGGTCCATCAGCACCACGTCGTTGGCCTTGCGGTCGAAGAGCAGGTCCACGGCGCGGGACACCTCGTCGGGGAGGTCCTTGATCTCGGGTGCGGCGGGCGTGTCAGTCATCCGGTCCTGTCCCAAAAGTCCGTCCCTCAAACAGGGGAAAACGCGTGCGTGATGCGCAAGTTGGCGCCGCCGGGCCCACGGCGGCAAGTCGGGTGCCGGGCCCGGCCTCGGCGCGCCCGCTGATGCGCGAGGGGGCGGCTTCCGCACCGGAAAGCCGCCCCCTCAGCCGTCGTGCCCCGCCGGAGGACTATTCCTCGGCGATGACCCACACCTTGATCTCCGGGCGAACCTGCGTGTGCAGGCGCACGGGTACGCTGTGCACGCCCAGCGACTTGATGGGCTCGTCCAGCTCGATCTGGCGGCGGTCGATCTGGATCCCCTGCTCCGCCAGCTTGTCGGCGATGTCGCCGCTGGTGATGGAGCCGAAGAGCTTGCCTTCCTGGCCCGCGCGGGCGTTGAAGGTCAGCGACACGCCCTCGAGGGCGCCGGCCTGCTGGCGCGCCTCGCTCAGCGTCTCGGCCTCGCGGCGGCCCAGGGCGGCGCGCTCGGCCTCCATGCGGCGCACGTTGGCCGGCGAGGCCTCGTACGCCAGCCCCTTGGGGATCAGGTAGTTGCGTCCGTACCCGGGCTTTACGTCGACCACGTCGCCGGCGTCGCCCAGGTTGTCGATACGGTCCCTGAGGATGACCTGCATGATGTTATCTCCTCAGCTCTCGTGGCCGGCGATGTACGGCAGCAGGGCCAGGTAGCGGCCCCGCTTGATGGCGGTGCCCACCTGCCGCTGGTGCCGGGCGCACATGCCGCTGATGCGCCGCGGCAGGATCTTGCCGCGCTCGGTGATGAAGCGGCCGAGCGTCTTCTCGTCCTTGTAGTCCACGTTGCGCACCGCGCCCTCACACATGGGGCAGGTCTTGCGTCCTCCGCGCATGGCTCAGCCCTCCCCTTCTTCGTCGGACTCGTCTTCGCGCTTCTCCACCGGCGGGATGGGCGTGGTGGGCAGGTTGCCCTCGTTCACCACCACCAGGTAGCGAAGGACCTCGTCGTCCAGCTTGAGCGCGCGCTCGAACTCCGGCAGCGCCTCGCCGGGGGCGCGAAAGTGCTCCACCACGTAGTAGCCGCTGGTCTGGCGCTCCACCTCGTACGCCAGCTGCCGCCGACCCCAGTGGTCCGTCTCGGTGATCTCGCCGCCGTTGGCGCCCGTAAGCAGCCCGTGGTAGCGGTCCAGCTTTTCGGTCACCTGCGCCTCCTCCAGCGTGGGGGCGAAGATGTACACGATCTCGTAGTCCCTCAAAGTGTCACCTGTCCTCTGGACATGAGGCCCCGCGCCGGTGCGCGCGGAGCAGGATTTGAAAACGACGCTCCCCCGTTTCCGGGGGAGCACGAGATTATAGCGTCACGGGCCGGATCGTGCAACCGCTGTAGGGCGCTCTTTCCGCAACTGCCGGCGAGCCCCCCGGGTGCAATGCCGGCGCCAGGAGCTCGACGCCGGAGCGCTGCGAATCCTCGACGATCGCCTCAGGTCCCGCCCGCCGGCTTCGTGGTGAGCCGCAGCAGGCCCTCCTGCGCGGTGGAGGCGGCCATCGTGCCGTCGCGGGTGAAGAGGGAGCCGCGGGTAAAGCCGCGCGCGCCAGCCGTGGCGGGCGCGTCGGTGGCGTACAGCAGCCAGTCGTCCACGCGAAAGGGTCGGTGGAACCAGACGGCGTGGTCCAGGCTGGCGGCCTGTACGCGGCGCATCAGGAACGACAGCCCGTGCGGCAGAAGCGCCGTCCCCAGCAGCCCGTAGTCCGAGGCGTACGCCAGCACCGCCTGGTGCAGGATCGGCTCGTCGGGCATGGTCCCCTCGGCGCGGAACCACACGTGCTTCAGCGGCGGCTGCACGCGCGGCGCGAACGGGTCCACCGGCGCCACCGGGCGAAAGTCGATGGGCCGGTCCTGCGTGTACACGTCGCGCACGGATTCGGGGATGCGCTCCGCCATCGCCCGCACCAGGTCCAGCTCGCGGGGAAGCTCTTCGGGCGGCGGCACGTGGGGCATGGCCGCGCCGTGCTCGATCCCCTGCTCCTCCACGTGAAAGGAGCAGAGCATGGAACAGATCTCGCGCCCCTCCTGGATGGCCAACACGCGGCGCGTGGTAAAGCTGCGCCCGTCGCGGATGCGGTCCACCTGGTAGACGATGGGCGTGCTCACGTCGCCGGGAAGCATGAAGTAGCCGTGCAGCGAGTGCGCCTGCCGCCCCTCGACCGTGCGGCCCGCCGCCACCAGCGCCTGCGCCAGCACCTGTCCCCCGAACACCCGCCCCGAGCCGATGTCGCGGTTCTGCCCGCGGAACAGGTTCAGCTCCAGCCGCTCCAGGTCCAGCAGGCGCAGCAGCAGGTCCAGCGGCTGCCCCGCCCCGTTCTCATCGCTCATCGTCATCCGTCCGCTGTGGTTCGAGGACGCTCCGCGGCGGCAATCTGGCAGCCCCGCGGCGTGATCTCAACCGCATCCGCCATCGTTGCCAGCAGAGCAGTACCTGGACATGCACGCGGACAGTGACATCGACGTCTTCGCGCCTGGGGAGGGCGTGGACGACCTGGATACCCCGCTGCTCCTCGGCGAGGGGACGCTCGAAGCGTGGATCCTGTTGAGCCGGGAGGTCAACGTCCGCCGCTACACGCGTGAGAAGCTGGAGGGCAGGCACACGGGAGGATTTCTCAGTTCGGTCCCGGCCGGGCCCAGGACGTGGCTGATCGGCAACCACAGGGCGTTGTCGCCCGGAGGAGGCGCATCGTGAGCCGCGCGGACATCGATCGGCTGGTGGCGGAGCGCAGCCTGGCACGTGAAGAATTCGACGACGACGTGGTAGCGGCGTTCAGGGCGAAGGCCGCGGCTTCGTTCGCGGACGCGCCAACGCAGAGGGCCGCCCGCGTGTCGGACGGCCCCTTGCTGTGGTTCCGGCGCACACGCCCGCTCCGCTACTGCGCGTAGCGCAGGATGTCGAAGATGAACCGCGTTCCCCAGCCCAGGTTCTCGATGCTGATGCGCTCGTCGTTGCCGTGCATCATCTTCTGGTGCTCGCCGGATTCCACCCTGAACGGGTCGATGCCGTAGGTGATGATGCCCAGCTTGCGGTACGTGGGCCGGTCGCTGGCGGCGGTGAACATGGGCGTGGTGACCAGCGCGCCGGGGTCGCGCTCGCGCGCGGCGCGCTCGATGGCGCGGAACAGCTCCGTATCCACCGGATTTTCCAGCGGCGTCTTGGGCGCCATGATGGTGGTCCAGGTGATCGCCGTGTCGGCGGCCAGCGCCTTCAGCGTCGCCAGCACGGAATCGGGATCGGCGGTGGGAAGCAGGCGGATGTCGAGCTCGGCGACGGCCTCGGCGGGGATCACGTTGGTCTTGCTGGACCCGGTGACCACCGTGAGCGAGATGGTGTTGCGCAGGATGGCGTTCCAGTAGACGTCGGAGAGAATCCACTCGCGCGCCTCGGGCTCCGCCAGCGCCGCGCCGACGTCCGCCAGCCAGCCGCGCCGCGGCTCCGGGTAGTTGCGCGAGATGTCGCGGAAGTACTTGTCCACCCCCGCCGTCACCTCCAGCGGCGTCTCGTACGCCGCGATGCGGGCGAGCGCCGTCACCAGGCGCGGGACGGGGTTCTCGCGCGTGGGACGCGACCCGTGGCTGGGCGTGCCCGCGACGCGCAGCCGCTGCCAGAAGGTGCGCTTTTCGGCCACGCCCACGCCGTAGAACTGAAGGCGCCCGTTCTCCAGGGCGATGTCGCCGCCCTCGGTGATCAGGTACTCCACGTCGCGCAGCAGCTCCGGGTGCCGGTCCACGAAGGCCACCGCGCCCGTGGACCCCAGTTCCTCGTCGGCGTTGGCGATGTAGACGATGTCGCGCGTGAGCGGCACGCCGCTGCGCTTTAGCGCGAGCATCGCCATCAGGTGCGCCACGCCGTCGCCCTTCATGTCGATGGCGCCGCGCCCCCACACGTACCCGTCGCGCACCAGCCCCGCGAACGGGTCCACCGTCCAGTGCTGCGGCGACGCCGGCACCACGTCGATGTGGTGCACCAGCGCGATGGCGCGCTTCGAGCCGTCGCCGCGCAGCCGCGCATACAGGTTCGCGCGGCCGGCACCCAGCACCTCCTCGTCCAGGATCTGCGCCTCGATCCCCTCGCGTTCCAGGATGCGCGCCAGGTACTCCGCGCCCGCCTTCTCGTTGCCCGGCGCGTTGGTGGTGTTGATGCGGATGTACTCGGAGAGGATCTGTACCGCCTCGTCGCGCAGCGCATCCCAATCGATGGGGCGCGCCGGTGCGGGCTGGGCGGCGGCGGGCGCGGCCGCCATGATCAGCGCGATCAAAACCGCTGCAATGCGCATCGTCGGCATCATCCTGTTCGGGGTGAACGCGCGAAGATAGCCTGGCGGACGGAGACCGGGTAGGCGGCGACGGCAACGGGGCCGCCCGCACCAGCGGACGGCCCCGTACGTATCTTCCCGCCTTCGTACGTTCGTACCTTCGTACGTTCGTACTTTGGTGCCGCGTTACAGCGTGGACTTGAACAGCAGGCGGTTGGGCGTGCCGGTCACGTTGCCGCTGATCACGCTGGTGGTGGCGTTGTTGACGATCCAGCTGCGGATCGTGGAGTACCCCACGTCGCCGTTGACGGACTTGTACAGCGCGCCCACGCCCGCGACGTGCGGCGAAGCCATGGAGGTGCCGCTGATGGTGTTGGTGGCCGTGTCGCCCGTGTACCAGGCCGAGGTGATGGCGCTGCCCGGCGCGTACAGCTCCACGCAGCTCCCCCAGTTGCTGAACGACGACTTGGCGTCCGTGCTGGTGGACGACGCGACGGTCGTCACGGTGCTGGCGCGCGCCGGCGACTTGGTGCAGGCGTCCACGTTGTCGTTGCCCGCGGCCACGGCAACGAACAGGCCCGCGTTTGACAGGCGGTTCACCGCGTCGTCGATGGCCTGGCTGGCGCCGCCGCCCAGCGACAGGTTGGCGACCGCGGGCTTGATGTGGTTGCTGGTGACCCAGTCGATGCCCGCGATGATGGTGGAGTTGGCGCTGCCGCCGGTGCAGGTGAAGACCTTGACCGCGCGGATCAGCACCGCCTTGGCCACGCCGTAGGTCTTGCCGCCCACGGTGCCGGCCACGTGCGTGCCGTGCCCGTTGCAGTCGTAGTTCTTCCCGTCGCCC
>JAHWJJ010000502.1 GCA_019348475.1 Gemmatimonadota bacterium
AGCGCCAGCACGATCCCCGTGAAGCAGGAGAGGAAGAGCGCGATGGGGAGCGAGTTCACTCCCAGCCTGCGCATCTGCAGCACGGTCAGTCCCGGCCAGGTGCGCAGGTCGCCCAGGGCGCGCCCGCTCTCCGCCACGAAGCGGCTGAAGCGGCCGAAGTCGGCCAGCAGCCGCAGCACGGCGGCGCCCAGGACGGTTAAGGGCAGCGTCCAGTTCATCGGGGGAATGTAGGGGTTGACCGCGTGGTTAGGCCAGCGGTCGCCGCGCCGCGCGAGCGCGGGACGCAAAAAGGCCCGGGCCCGCATGCCGGGCCCGGGCCCGCTCGGGCGTCCGGAGTTCCTGCGCTCAGGCGCCGGGCCCCTGCGCGCCGAGCAGCGCCGGCCACTCGCCAGGCGCAAAACGGATGCCCGTGAAGAAGCGCCCGAACTCGCCGTACAGCGCGCTGGCCTGGTCGTAGCGCATCTCGGTGACGATGCGCTTGAACTCCAGCGGGTCGCGGGCGAACAGCGTCACGCCCCACTCCCAGTCGTCCAGCCCCACCGAGCCGGTGATCACCTGGAAGATGCGCCCGGCGAAGGTGCGCCCCGTCATCCCGTGCTCGCGCATCAGCCGGCTGCGCTCGTCCACGGGGAGCGCGTACCAGTTGTTCTGCTCGCCGCGGCGCTTGCTCATGGGATAGAACGAAACGTAGCGCATCCCCTCCGGCACCTGCGGATACAGCCGCGTGTGCACGTGCGCCGACGCCGCCTCGGCCTGCCGCGCGCGCTCCACCAGCGCGCGGAACTCGGCGCTCCCCGGCGCGGCCTCCTGCGCCGCCTCGGCCGTGGCGTGGTACAGGCCGGCCTCGGTCACGGACAGGTAGTCGTACTCCAGCCGCAGCAGCTCGCCGAGCGCGGTGTCGCGCAGGCGAAGCTCCACGTCCGCCAGCTCGTCCAGCGTGGGGCGAAAGTGCACGAACATCCAGTCCCCGCCGCCGCCCACCAGCCGGAACGCCGCGCTCCAGCCGCCCCCGGGGCCCTCGGCAATCTGCTGGAACAGCGCGGACGCCGCCTCCCCCACGTTCAGGCGGTCGCCGTGCGGCCTGCCGCGCAGCGCCGGCCAGTCGGTGGAGAACACCTGGTGCAGCGCGTACCACCCCTCCAGGGTGGCGGGTGCGATCTGGGACATGCTCTGGATTGACGCTTCGATGGGACACCTGCCCCGGCTCTCTCGCCCGGTGCCGGACGATCCGAGCGAACATACCCCGGCGTGCGGCGCGGCGCGAGGGGGAGAACGGCGGGCGGGCGGCCGCGCGCCGGCTGGACGTCGGTCCGCGTGGACGGAGCCTTGCCGTTCCTCCCTCGCCCGCGGACTCCGATACCGATTGCCACGGTCTGCCGTGCACTGACAGTTCTACTGCCGGTCTCACGCGGAGGGCGCGGAGGGCGCGGAGGACAGGTGAGGACGGTGCGCGCCGGGAGCGTCCACCTTTCGCTTCCGCCCGGGGTCCGCTACGCTTCCGCATCGCACGAAAACGCCGGCGGCGGGTACGTGAAAGCAGCTGCTTCTGCTTGGCCCGACTTCTGCGGGGGTTGCGCATAGCATGAACACGGCTCATCTTTAACGGTCCCCCAATCTGCTAACTTGTTGTTCCACAACCAGTTGGCCTGAGTGGACCGGTGCCCCGCGAGCCGCGGGGGCGGCCGTGCGCGGCCGTACGCAACCCTATCTCCCGTACGCAGATGACTGCAGCAACCGTCACGCACCCGCTCATCATCCAGGGGGGTATGGGGGTGGGGGTCAGCAACTGGGTGCTCGCCAAGGCCGTGTCGCTGCGCGGCCACCTTGGCGTGGTCTCCGGCACCTGTGTGGACTCCCTGCTGGTGCGGCGGCTTCAGGACGGCGACATCGGGGGGCACGTGCGCCGGGCGATGGCGGCGTTCCCGCTGCCGGACGTCTCGGGTGACGTGCTGATGAAGTACTTTCTCCCCGAGGGCCGCGCCCCGGGCGAGCCGTACAAGGAAATCCCCATGTACCGCCAGGTGGTCACCCGGGTGCGCGAGCAGCTGACGGTGCTGGCGTCGTTCGTCGAGGTGTGGCTGGCCAAGGAGGGGCACGACGGCGTGGTGGGCATCAACCTGCTCACCAAGGTGCAGATGCCCAACCTGGCCACGCTGTACGGCGCCATGCTGGCGGGGGTGGACTACGTGCTGATGGGCGCCGGCATTCCCAAGGAGATCCCGGGCGTGCTGGACCGCTT
>JAHWJJ010000503.1 GCA_019348475.1 Gemmatimonadota bacterium
GGGCCGCCGCAGGGCAAGGTGAGCGAGGGCGGCGAGGGCGTGGTGCAGATCGTCCTGGGCGTTTCGTCCCCGAACCCCTACCGCATCACCGAGCTCCAGAACCCCACGCGCCTCATCGTCGACGTGCAGCAGTAGACGTCATCGGCAGGAGCACCCTTCGCCGTCCATCCCCCGGTGGGGTTCACCTGTCGCGCCCTGGCCCTGCTGCCGCGCGTGAACCCCGCCCGGGTGATCGTCCGACGTGCAGCGGCGGTGGAGAACCGAGCTGCGCGGCTAACGCTTGACGGGAACGCAGGATGGCGCGTTATTCGAGCAGTCCGCGAGCCGAAGTGTTTGAAACCCGCGCCGCCCCCCGCCCGTACATCCGCCCCGTCCGTTGCACGCCGAATTGCTGGAGAGCCACATGCATAGCCGAATTCCCGAAGGAACGCCGCCGCGGGTGCTGATCCGCGATTTCCTGATCTTTCAGACCAAGACCTTCCTGGACGGGGTCAAGGACGCCGTCGTGATCCCGCTGGCGACCATCGTGTTCGCGCTGGACCTGATCTTTGGCAAGGGCGAGCGGCGCGGGCGCACCTTCTACAAGCTGATGGGCGTGTGTGAGTCGTTCGACCGCTGGCTGAACCTCTACAAGCCCGCCTCGCAGGCGTCCGGCAACCGCGAGGGCCTGTTCGGCGGCAGCGAGCCCGGTGACGGCACGCTGGTGGGCGACATCGAGGGGATGGTCCAGCGCCACGGCGCCAGCCGTCCGGCGGCCGCACAGTCGGGGCTGCAGGGTCTGGGCTGACCCGCGGATCACCGGCGGCGCGGAGGATGGCGCCGACTGCTACCGTTTATAGTGGTTCTCGGTGCGAGTAGATTCCTCAGTCGGCGCTGAAGGTCCAGCTCGGGCGAAGAGTCACTCCATCACTCCATTACTCCATCACCCTCAGTTCCCGCGGAGCGCCTGCACCAGCTCCTCCTTGTCCATCTTGCTGCGGCCGCGGATGTTCTTTTCCTTCGCGATGTTGTACAACTCGTCGCGCGTGCGGTCCTCGTAGCGCTTGTTGGGGTTGCCGGTGCCCTGCGTGTGCTTGTTGGGCGTGCGGCCCTCCAGCCGGCGGTTCTTGTTCACGGTGCGCGCGGCGATCTCCTGCGCCCGCCCTTCGTCCATGCCGCGGTCCAGGGAGCTCTCCTTGATGGCCTCGTACATGTCCTCGTCGTGCTTGCTCCAGCCCTTCGGCATCGCATCCTCCCGGGGTCAGGTTTGCTTGCCCGGCCGCGCGTGCGGCAAGAAATCGGCCTGAGCACTCGTTTTTGATCCGGGTAGCGGCGAGCCGCGCCGGCGCAGCCTTGCTTCGCGCCGCGGAACATCTCTATCTTGATCGCTCAACCCGCGTCCCCCGCCACGCAACTCACACCACCCGAAGTCCTTGGCACAATGATCCCGGCACCCGCACGCCGCGGACCGGGTGCTCGCCGGCGCGGGGGGGGCGACTACGTGTTCCCGGAGTATTTGCGCGACGGGCGGATCGGCTTCATCACGCGGGCGTCGGGCCAGACGGCTTCGCGCATATGGACGGTGAATGCCGACGGCACCGGGCAGACGGAGCGGATCGTCCCCGGGGTCACCGCGGCATCGGTTCCCACGTGGCAGTAAAGGGCCGAGCGCTCTTTTCGGCGGCGGAGCGAAACCCGCCGCCACTCATCGGCGTATCAGACGCCGCAAAACCACCACACCCCAGTCTCACGAAGCCATGAGAACGTCCAATCCGTCGCTGAATTCAAAGACCTTCGAGCGGGCCGCCCCGGGCGCGGGCGTGATGACCATCGAGGGCACGGTGAACAAGGTCGGCATCCTGCTGCTGCTGATGCTGGTGCCCGCCTCGTACATGTGGAACAAGGTGCTCAACGCGTGGGACCCCAGCGCCGCCATGGGCACGGCCATGCTGGGGCTGTTCGGCGCCTTCATCTTCGCGCTGATCACCATCTTCAAGAAGACGTGGGCGCCGGTCACCGCGCCCATCTACGCCGTGCTGGAGGGGCTGTTCCTGGGGGCCATCTCGGGGGTGTTCCACCAGAAGTACCCCGGCATCGCCATGCAGGCGATCGCGCTGACCATCGGCGTGCTGTTCACGCTGCTGCTGGCGTACCGGTCGGGGATCATCCGCGCCACGGAGAACTTCAAGCTGGGCGTGGTGGCGGCCACGGGCGGCATTGCGATGCTGTACCTGGTGAACATCGTGATGGGCTTC
>JAHWJJ010000204.1 GCA_019348475.1 Gemmatimonadota bacterium
CTGAGCATCGCGCACGCGCTGCACAACAAGGGGCTCCCGGTGATCGGCGTGCCCAAGACCATCGACAACGACCTGAGCGCCACCGACTTCACGTTCGGCTTCCAGACGGCGGTGGAGGTGGCGACGGACGCCATCGGCCGGCTGCACAGCACGGCCGAGGCGCACCAGCGGGTGATGGTGGTGCAGCTGATGGGGCGCCACACCGGGTGGATCGCGCTGGAGTCGGGGCTGTCCGGGGGCGCCGACGTGATCCTGATCCCCGAGATCCCGTACCACGTGGACCGCATCGCCGAAAGGGTGCGCGAGCGCGAGCGGCAGGGGCGCCGCTTCAGCATCGTGGTGGTGGCCGAGGGCGCGCGGTCGGCGGACGGCGCGGCGAGCTTCGCGGACGCCACGGGACGCTACGGCGGGATCGCGGACCGGGTGGCGGAGCAGATCACCGCGGCGACGGGCAAGGAAACGCGCACCCTGGTGCTGGGCCACATCCAGCGCGGCGGCGAGCCCATCGCCTACGACCGCAGCCTGGCCCTGCGCTTCGGCGCCGCGGCGGTGCGCTGCATTCGCGAAGGGAGCCTGGGAACCATGGTGGCGCTGCAGGGCAACCGCATCCGCGCGGTACCGCTGGGCGAGGCGGTGCACGAGATCAAGCGCGTGCCCGCGGACTCGGAGCTGGTGATGACCGGCCGCCAGCTGGGGGTGTCGTTCGGCGACTGAAGGTGGCGCATTCTGCCCGATGCCGTGCGTTTCTCCCCCGCTCGAAAACGCCTGGCGCACGGACCGGCCACGCCCGGCGTCCGGAGTGAACGCCGCGCAACCCGCTCGCGTGACGGCGGTTCCGCGGCAAGGCAGGCGATGAGCTGACCGTCTGCGCCGCGTGCGGCCCTTTTCTCGCTCCGTGGGGGGTGTCTGCGGGGCACCCTGCGGTGCTATATTGCACCCGATTCCCGTAGCAGTCGTGACGCGCGGATCTTTCTCCCGCGCGCGCGAGGCTTTCCGCCCCCCTCCCCCGATGCACGCACCCACGACCGCGCCGGCGCGACCGCGACCGCACCGGGAGGGCCACGCGCCCGATCCCGCCGCGGTGGCGCTGGCGTTTGCGTCCGTGCCCCTGGTGGGCTCGCCCGAGCAGGCGGCGCAGGGATGCGTGGAAGCGCTGCGCGCGCTCACCAGCGACGCGGTGCGCATCGAGGTGCCCACCCGCCCCGTGCCGCTGGGCGTGGGCGACGCGCGCGAGGGGCTGGAGTGCGTGGCGCGCTTTTCCGCCCCCGGAGGACAGGGGGAGCTGCTGTGCGGCGGCGCGATGGGCGGGTGGCCGGCCGCCTCGCGCGAGGCGGTGGTGCAGCAGGTGGAGCGGGTGTGGGGGCTGCACGAACAGCGCGCGGCGCAGTCGCTGGAGCTGGACCAGCTGCGCTTTCACCTGGGGGCGCTGCAGCAGGTGGCGCGCACGCTGGCGGTGGTGCGCGGCGCGGAAGAGACGGAGCGGCTGGTGCTGGACTCGGTGGGCGAGGTGTTCTTTGCCTGGTGGGCGGCGCTGTACCACACCGACGGCGAGCAGTACACCTGCCGCGCCGTGCGCTCGCTGCGGGGCGAGTCCGTCGCCTACGCCATTCCCTCGCGGGTGGTGCGCGCCATCGCGGCGCCCGGCCAGCCGCCGGTGATCCCTCCGGAAGACGCGGAGATCCGCGACCACGTGCCCGCCGAGGTGGCGGTGGTGGCGCCGCTGGACTTTGGCGAGGGCGACGCGGGGCTGCTGATCCTGGGGCGCCGGATGACGGACGCGCCGTACGAGGGGCACGACCTGGCCCTGCTGCGGGCGCTGGCCGACTCGTCGGCCATCGCGCTGCGCAACGCCGAGCTGCTGGACCGGCTGCGCGCGCAGGCCACCATCGACCCGCTGACGGGGTGCCACAACCGCCGCGGCTTCGACGAGATCCTGCAGGTGGAGGTCTCGCGCGCCAAGCGCTACGCGCGGCCGCTGTCGCTGGTGCTGCTCGACATCGACCACTTCAAGCGCATCAACGACGACTTTGGCCACGAGGTGGGCGACCACGCGCTGCAGCGCATCGGCCGGGCGGTGCGCCACACCTTCCGCACCACCGACAGCGCGTGCCGCCACGGCGGCGAGGAGTTCGCGCTGATCTTTCCCGAGACGCCCAAGGACGAGGGGCTCAAGCTGGCGGAGCGGCTGCGGCTGCTGGTGGAGTCGCTCCCCCCCAACGCCGAGGTGCCGCGCACGCTGACGGCCAGCTTTGGCGTGGCGTGCTACCCCGACGACGCCGACAGCATCCCGGACCTGATCCGCGTGGCCGACCGCGCGCTGTACCAGGCCAAGTCCAACGGCCGCAACCGCGTCGAAGCGGCGTAGCCCCGGCGTCGCATTCGCCACAGGAAAAGACGAGCCTCACGCTGCCGCTGCGTGAGGCTTTCGTTTGGCCCCACGCCGATTTCGTCGCGGGGGCGTTCTGCGCCGCGTCCTCCAGAACGGCCCGTCTGGCCGCGCGCTGGCACGGCCCTTCCAACCATCCGGGCCGTACCTGAGAACGGAGGCGGTTACGGGATGTCGAAGAACGGGGAGTCGGGGCAGGCGCTGCAGGTGGCGGAGCCGCCGCAGTCGACCACGGAAGAGACCAGCGCCAGCCGCGCGGCGGAGCTGGCGCGGCTGCTGGAGTCGCGGCGTGGCGAGCGGCACATCGTGGCGCTGCAGGACTTTCCCGATCCCGACGCCATCTCATGCGGCATGGCCTACCGCGAGATCGCGCGGCGCTACGACATCGAGGCGGACCTGGTGTACGACGGGCAGATCAGCCACGCCGAGAACCGCGCGCTGGTGAACCTGCTGGAGATCCCCATCCGCGAGTACGAGCCGACCATGGCCCTGGGGTCGTATTCGGCGGCCGTGTTCGTCGACAACCAGGGCGCCACCACGCACCTGACGGACCTGCTGAAGGCGGCCGGGGTGCCCACGCTGGCCGTGGTGGACCACCACGACCCCGACGACGTCCTCGATCCCATCTTCTGCGACGTCCGCCCCATGGGCGCCGCGGCCACCATGCTGGCCGAGTACCTGGCCAGCGGCGCGCTGCTGACGCTGGAGCCCGGGAACGAGCAGCACCAGCGGCTGGCCACGGCGCTGATGCACGGGCTGCACAGCGAGACCGACGGCTTTGTGCGCGCGCGGGCGCCGGAGTACCGCGCGGCGGCGTACCTGAGCCGCTTTCTGGACGCGGACCTGCTGGAGAAGGTGCTGTGCGTGCAGAAGTCGCGCGGCACGCTGCGCGTCATCGAGCACGCACTGCACGCGCGCACGGTGCGCAACGGCTTTTCCATCGCGGGGGTGGGGTTCGTGCGCTGGGCCGACCGCGACGCCATCCCCGTGGCCGCCGACTTCCTCCTGACGGAAGAGAACGTCCACACCTCCATCGTCTACGGCCTGCTGGGCGAAGAGGACGGGCGCGAGGTGGTGACGGGAAGCCTGCGCACGCTCAGCTCCACCATGCAGGTGGACCAGTTCCTTCGCGATGCGCTGGGCGACGACCTGCGCGGGCGCCCGTACGGCGGGGGGCGCAGCCGCGCGGGCGGGTTCGAGATCGAGCTGGGGTTCCTGAAGGGGGACGAAGACGACCCCGTGGGGCAGGAGCTGAAGTGGGCGATGTACGACCGCCGGGTGCGGCGCAAGCTCTTCCGCGAGGCGGGCGTGGACGAGCTGAACGAGGTCTGCCGCCCGGCGGACGACGACTGATACCAGATCTCCCGACAAAGTTCGGGCCCCACTTCCACCGGGCGCCGGGTTGGACTGTCTCGTGAATCCGGTTGATCGGTTGGGCTTCTCCACTCGGTTTGTCCAGCGTCCAGCCGGGGCGGCCTTTTACGGATCGCGATCGGGTGGATGATGTGCCCCGGCGGGCCCCCGCCGCGCCACCTCGATCCCTGCCCATCCAAAAACATTCGGATCCCGTCCCCTCGCCGGCAGCATCCTCTTTCCCAGGGGACGCCTGCATCCTGCCGATCCCCTCCGGTCCGCCTCCGGCCGTCGCTTCCGCATCCATCCAGCACCGCCCGTCATTCCCTCCCTCCAGCACTGCCGGCCTTCGCCGACGTGCGGCCGATCGGACACGAACGGGTCTCCGGCGCGCATTCCAGAACGATCCTCCGCAATCCAGCAGTAGGGCCGCCTCAGCCGGCGACCAGCGCCGTCCACTCGCAGGCGTCGCCGCGGCGGGCGTGGCAGCTGGTGTGCTGCGCGGTGTGCCGGCGCCCCGTGTACTGCGTCATCATCTCCGAGACCACCCCCGTGTAGAACGCGCACGCCGCCCCGCCCGGGTCGGCGCTGCTGGTCAACGAGCCCTGCAGCCGCACCAGCAGCGGCCTGGCGTGCACGCTCAGCTCGGCGCTCCCCGCCATCTCGCGCATCACCTGGCGCGTGCCCCGGGCGGCCGCGCGAAGGCGCATGCCGGAGGGCAGCAGCCGCAACCACCGCCGCGACGTCCCCGACTTTTCGCCCCACGCGTGCCGCGCGACGCGCCGCCCGGCCTCTTCGAAGATCTCGTCCGCGTCCGGCCGGCGGATCACCAGCCTGATCAGGTCCTCCACCACCGCCGGGGTCTGCAGCCGCTTCTTCTTCGTTTCTTCGCGAAACTTGTGGATCTGCAGGTACACCACGTCGCTCAGCCCCAGCCGGCGCGGCATGCTGGCGGCCAGGTTCTCCCCCTCCAGCACCTCGGCCGGCTTGTCCATGTCGCGCATGGTCTCCAGCAGGATCAGGGGGAACACGGGGGTAACGCTGGGCGTGTGCGGCCCGGCGGCGGTACGCCTGGAAGTCCTGCTCATTCCACGTGTTCGGGAGCCGGAGGATTGCTGCCTCGGAAAAACCGCGCAATCTGCCCGCATGACCGGTGCCGACGCAAGGGCGGGGTGAAGGGGTGAAGGGGTGAAGGGGTGAAGGGGGGACACGGGACGAGCGGAGAAGGGGACAAGGGGACAAGGGGACAAGGGGACAAGGGGACAAGGGACACGGTGCGGCCACCGAACGCCTCGTCCGAGCGCCGGGAGCGGTTCGGGGCCTGAGGCCGGGACAGCCGCGCGTTCACGCGCGGCGGAACGATTGGTGCCACGGCGGGCGCGCACACATGTCCCGGCTTTTGACCTGCGCCTGCGTAGAACGGAGAGAATGGCGTTTCCCCCCGCACACATGCTGATCGGCGCCGGGCTGGCCGAGGTGGCGCGCGCCGGGATGGACCACCCGCCGCCGCGCCGCTTCGCCTGGGCCGCGGCCGCGGTGCTGGCGGCGGCGCCCGATGGCGACATCATTCTTGGGATTCTGCTGGGCCTGGGGGGCAGCCTGCACGGAACCTTCACGCACAGCCTGACGGCCGCCGCCGTGGTGGCGCTGCTGGCGTACGCGGTCGGCGGCTGGCGGTGGGCGGTGATCGCGGGGGTGGGCTACGCGTCGCACCTGCTGGTGGACCTGCTGGACGAAAGCGGGCCCACCAACCTGATGCTGGGCTGGCCCTTCACGGGCGCACAGCCCTACTCCCTGGGAAAGCTGTTCCCCAAGGTGCCGGTGCACGGCGACGGGATCGTGGATACGGCGCTCAACGTGCTCCGGCCCCGCCCGCTGCGGAACCTGCTCGTCCAGACCCTGCTCGCCGCGGCGATGTTCGGCGGCCTGGTGCTGCTGGCGCGGGGGATTCGGCGGATGCGCGTCCACCGGGTGGATTCCGCGGCGGCGGAGTGATCCGTCCGCAGCGTGAGCGGGTCAGCGGCCGATGGCGCGCAGCAGGTCGTCCATGGCGAGCGAGCAGCCGCGGGCTTCGGCGCCGGCGGCCCGGCCCAGCACGCGGAACCCCGCCGGCCAGGTGACACCCAGGTCGGCGGTCTGGATCGCCATCACGGACCCGAGGTTCGCCAGGTCGAAGTGGCGCAGCACCCCGGTCTCGCCGTGCGGCAGGGGCCGCAGCGTTTCGGGATCGGTGGCCTGCGTGCGCACCCAGGGCGGACCCGCGTGCAGCCGCTCCGCCGGTGCCGCGGCCGATCCCGCCACGCCGTCGTAGAACTGCGACGACATCTCCGTCATCCCGTACTCGTTCACGCACCTGTCGTGCGGGATGCCCAGCATCTCCTCCACCGCGCCGTACAGTTCCTCGCGCCTAACCTCGCGCGAGCGGCCCTTGAAGCCGCCCGTGTCCATCAGCCGCGACCCGCTCGGCAGGTGAAGGCGCGTGCCGTCCTCCCGGAGCGCATCCAGCCAGTGCACCAGGGCGAACGCGGTGCCCAGGATGCACACGGGCTCCCCTTCCCTTTCGGCGGCCTGGAGGGCGTCGTCAAGACCCCCGTGGTCGATGCCGCCGTCGGGCGACACGTACCATCCGCTCTGCGCGCTGCCGAAGTCCGCCACCACCGCGCCCGCCATGTGCGAAAGCGACGAGTCGGGCATCTCCTGCGGCCGCGGGATCAGCGAGACGATCCGCGGGCGCGCGCCGTCGGGGAGCAGGTGCGCCCGGAAGCCGGCCCGCAGCGCGGCGTCGTAGAGCGACAGGTCGGGAAGGTAGTGCGTGCCGCGGCGCTCCGGGCCCGCCGTGGTGCCGCTGGTGCGGAAGACGGCGGCCGCGTCGGCCGGTTCGCCGCAGACCAGCGCCGCCGCCTTGAACGCGTCCGCAGGCACCGCCGGGATCTCGCCCCAGTGCGCCACGGTGGATGGGGATGCCCCGCGCCGCTCGCAGAACGCCCGGTACGGCGCGTTGCAGGCGAACTGGTGCGCGAACACCGCCAGCGCCAGCCGCTCGAACTCCTGCTCCGCCATCGCGCCGCCCGTACCCGCGGCGATGCGGTGGAGGAGCTCGTCGCGCAGCGCGTCGGGCGGTGGGGTGGACCGGATCGGCGGCATCGGCTACGTAACAGGTAAATGCCCTCAGGAGCGAACGGATGCGCAAAGTCGCGGTCGAAGCAGTTGCCCCCCGCCGGCCCTCCGCCGGACCGAAGTCCCAGCGGTTGCGGATGACCGCGGCGAAGTCCCAGCCGGAGCGAATGAATTCGCCGCTGGAAATTCGCGAAGTCCGCCTTCGCGGACTGCTCCTGCCGCACGCGGAGTGCGTACACACCCGCGGCCCCTCCGCAGTTGAAGCCCCGCGCAGTTTGCGGGGCTTTCCGCCCTTGTTGCGGCGGCTTCAGCCGCTCTGGCGCAGGGGCCGCCCTGCTGCACCAGATGCCGCTCGTCCGCCGCGGGTGCGCCCTCAGCCGGCGCTCACACCGCCACCAGGAACCCGGCGGGCAGCGACAGGGTGAACGTGGAGCCGACGCCCGGCCTGGACCGGACGGAGACGTCGCCGCCCAGCCGGCGGGCGAGCTGACGAGAGAGGGCCAGCCCCATCCCCGTGCCGCCGTACCGGCGCGTGGCGGAGCCGTCGATCTGGCGGAACTGGTCGAAGATGGCCTCCAGGTCCTGCGCCGCGATTCCGATCCCCGTATCCTCCACCTCCCACACCACCGAATGCCGCGCGTCGCCGCCCGCGCGCGCTTCCGGCGTCCAGGGCGAGCCGCTGCTCACGCGCACCCGCACCGTCACCTGCCCCGCCGGCGTGAACTTGTAGGCGTTGGAGACCAGGTTGCGAAGGATGCGCACCACCTGGCTGGGGTCGGTGCGCACCGGCACCGCCGCGTCCGGCGCCTGCGTCCGCACCTCCACCCCGGGCGCGGGGTCCGGCGCACCGGCCATCGCCGCGCGGGCCAGCGCCACCGCGTCGCAGGTCTCCGGGCGCACCTCCAGCCGGCCCAGCTGCAGGTTGGCCAGGCTCAACAGGTCGTCGATCAGCCCCATCAGCTGGGTCACGGCCTCTTCCACCTTCTGCAGCGCGTGCAGCTGCTCCTCGCTCAC
>JAHWJJ010000205.1 GCA_019348475.1 Gemmatimonadota bacterium
CTGGCGGCGCTCACGCTGGCGGGCTGCGCCGGCAACAGAGGGGGCGCGGCGGGCGGCGAAGGGGGCGAGTTCCTGCAGGTAAGGGTGGAGAACGACGGCACCATCCCGTCGCACGTCCGCGTCTTCCTGGTCAGGGACGGGGGCGCCGAAGCCCTGGTGGGTACCATGTCCACGCTGGGGACCGAGACGCTCACCGTGAGGATGCCCGAGATCGGGGGCACGTACTACCTGCGCGCGGAGGGCACCGGCTACGCGCTGACCTCGCGGCGGATCAGCCTGCGCGGCAACGAAACCATCACCTGGGACATGCGGCAGAACATCCTCAGGCGCGGAGGCCGCTAGACGGCTCGGCGGACGAACGGAGCCCCGCCCGGCATCGCGTCCGCGCGGGGCTCCTCGTTTCTGGCGCGGGCCAGGTCACGGGCCGCAGGTGACCACCAGGCACCCGGGAAGGGTCAGCAGGGCGGCAAAGGCCAGCATGCGCAGCAGGGCTCGTACCTTCATCGGATCTCCAGCGTGGGGCGCAAACGGGACGGCTCGGAAGCCCGCCTCCCGGCAAGCCGCGCGCCCACGCCCGCTCACCCCGCGGGCGCCGGGGTAAAGCGCGTGACGAACAACAGCTTCTGCTCGCTTCCGCCGGTCTTGTAATCCACGTTCACGACATACGGAAAGCCGTACTCGGCGTCGTAGCCCACCTGCAGCACGTCCGCGTCCCGGTCGATGGCGTCCTCGATCAGGTCGAACAGCTCTTCGACGGTGTCGTACGCGCCGAAGATGCTGTCCGGCGCCGGCGTGCGCTTGGCGGGGTCCGGGTCCCAGTACTGAAGCGAAGCCACGGCGCCGTTCTGCACCGTCACCAGCACGGGCCGGAGCTGCGACGCCGGCGCGCAGAAGCACTGGAGCTCCAGCACGTAGCTGTACGACGCCACGTTCTTTCCCTGCCAGCGCGTGCGCGCCTCCTGGAGCTTCTGGCGTTGAAGGCTGTCGTCGTCGCCCAGGCCGCAGCCGGCCAGGGCGGCCAGCAGCAGCATGGGAAGGATCGTCCAGCGGGTTCGCAGCTTCATCCTCGGTTCTCCGCTCGGGTGCGGGGTGCGCCCTGGCCGTCACCCCGGCAGGTCGTCCGCAAGGCGGTGCCAGGCGCGCAGGTAGCGGCCCAGCCGCTCCACGTCGCCGTCGGCCAGTGTGCCGGTGCGCCGCAGGTCCATGTTGTCTTCCAGGTCCGCCAGCTTTACGCGGCGGGCCACGGGGTGCGCCGCCGCGCGGGTGACGAAGTCGTCATAGCTCTCGCCCTCGCGGCGGGTCAGGTGATCCACCGCGTCCACCACCTCCGCCGGAAAGCCGCGATCGCGCAGCGCGTCCAGCGTCCAGCCGGTGTCCTCGACCACGTCGTGCAGCACGGCGGTCATCCGCTCGGCATCGGTCTGCACGCGGAACATCATCCGCAGGGGATGCAGGATGTACGGCGCGCCCGCGCGGTCCATCTGTCCGCGGTGCGCCTCAACCGCAATGCCGATCGCGTCTTCCAGGTTCGCCATTCCCGTCCGTCCCCATCCGGTTCCGCAGCCGCTCGCTGGACGGGCGTTTGAAGCAGCAGGAGCGGGGCCACGAAGCAGGCCGGGTGCGCTGGACCGGAGCCATCGTGCAACGCGCCAGCCGCGCGCGTTGTGACGAAGCCGGTGATGAGCGCCCAACCCGCTGGGAAGACCCGCGGCCGCCCACGCACTCCCACACTCCCACACTCCCACACTCCCGCACTCACGCACTCCCGCACTGCCGCACTGCCTCAGTGCAGCCAGGTGCGTTCGGGGCGGCCGCGGCCGTGGGCGGCGTCGCGCAGCTCGAACAGCTCGCGCGCAAAGGCGGAGGCGGCGGTCTGGAAGGCGTGGCCGCGCAGTTCGGTGGGGGAGGCGCCCAGGAAGGTGCGGAGCGTGTTGCGCAGCGCCGTGTCGCTGGAGTAGCCGCAGGCGCGCGCCACCGCGGCCAGCGTTCGCCCCGGGTCGTCGAGCATGTCGGCGGCGAGCAGGATGCGCAGCCACGCCAGCAGCCGCCGGGGCTGCGGCAGGTCGGCGCGGCCGCACCAGCGCAGCACCGTGCGCTCCGTCACGCCCAGCGCCTGCGCCAGGTCGGTGCTGCCGCCCCCCACTGCCGCCGTGTCGGCGGCCACGGCCAGCAGCGCCCGGGTGCGGGTGGGCGTGGAGCGCGGAAGGGCGCGCTCCAGCAGCCGCGCGGGCAGGCGCCCCTGCAGCATCCGCAGACGCCTGCGCAGCCCTGCCTGCGTGTCCTCGCGCCCCAGGTCGATGACGTCGGCCACCCCCCAGCGCGCCAGCACCTCGACGTCCCGCGCGGTCTGCGCCGTCACCGCGAAGGCGGCGACGATGGTGGCGGACGGCATCTGCGCCAGCAGCCTCTCCAGCCGAGGGGAGGGCGCGGGCCCGCCGGGGGCATAGGGATCCACGATCACCAGGGCGGTGGGCGGCACCCGCTCCATCGCCCGCTCCAGCGCGTCCCAGTCGGCGACGGGCCATACGCGCGCGGGGTCTCCGGATGCCTCGCGCAGAGCCTGCGACAGCCCGGGCGCCGAGTGCATCACCAGCAGCGGCCGGACGGGCGCGAGCATGACGTGTCGGGTTGCATGTGGCCTCTTATTGCAGTTTAATTGACGGCACGCACCAACCCTGTGCACTTTGTAGCCGCCGAGACGCTTCGGCGCATCACCCATTCACCTCCCCGGAGGCCGCATGAAGACCCTTCGCATCACCGCCGCCCTGCTCGTCGCCCTGGCCGCAGCCGCCTGCTCCGGCACGCCCACGGCTCCCACGCTCGACGCCTCCGATGCCGTCGCGCAGATGGAGGGCACCGGATTCCTGGGAGGTGGCACCAGGTCGCCGTGAGCAGCAGCGCCGCGCCGGGGTGAGCCGGCTGGTCAACCCTTGGCGGCGGCCTTGGCGCGGGACTGCGACAGGGACTGGAGGATGTCCTGCGCCAAAGCCTCACCGCAGGTGTCACCGCCGGCTGGCGCATGCGGGAGGAGCGCCCGCCCAGCCGCGCGCGCGGCGACGATCTCGTCGATCAGAACCTCGACCTCCAGCCGGATCTGGCCCAAGTGCAACGGACCTGCCACTCTCAAGGCGGTTTCGGCCGCCGCCTGGGCGCGGTCATGGTCGCAGGCAGATGCGGCCGCACGTGCCAGGTTGATCCACACCTGAGCGATCCGTTCCGGGCTGGGAGCGTCGGGAAGCAGCGCCAGACTTTCGGCGTAGCTGCGCTCGTAGAGTTCCCGGTTCCCGGCTCCCGCAGCTGCACGGGCAAGGTTTGCCAACACCAGCACCTGGTCGGTGGCCAGATCGAAACACGGCAGAACGCTCTGGAGCACCATCGTGGCCCTGCTGAAGCAACCTTGCTGGATCCAGAACAAGCCAATGTCGTGCACCAGCATGGGGAACCGCGGGTGGTTGGGCCCATACCGCCGGGATGCCGCGAGCGCGAACTGCTGCGCGCGTTCGAAGTCCAGCATTTCGGAGGTGATGGTAAACAGGTTGTGCAGCGCCACGCCCTGCAGCGGCCGCACGCGGCGGCGCACGCTGGTGCGGTAGCCGCGCATGGTGACGGCGCGGGCGGCGGGAAGGTTGCCCAGCTGCTGGTACAGGGTGCCCAGGCTCAGGTAGGCCAGGGCGTAGGTGTGCCAGTCGGTGCCGCGCGCCAGGCGGATGGACGTGCGCAGCCAGCTTTCGGCGCGCGCGTACTCGCCCCGGTCGCGGGACAGGCGGCCCACGGAGTAGGCCAGGCGCGGATGCTCGGGCGCGAGGCACGCCGCCGCCTGCACGAACGCCAGCTGCACGGCCGTAAAGCCGCGCCGCTCGCCCCAGCGGGCGATGGCGCGGCAGGCGTGCACCAGCCGCGGATGGTCCACGTCGTCCGGAGCCGCGAGCAGCCGCTGGACGACCAGGAGCGGGGCCCACAGCTCGGGTTCGGCGGCGGCGCCAGCCACCTCGCCGGCGCGGGCGTCGGCGGCGTCGGCGGGAAAGAGGGCGGCGCGCTCGTCCGCGGCGGCGGCCGTCCACGCGCTGACGTCGCGCAGCGACTTCCACAGCACCGCTCCCAGCGCCCCGGGGTGCTCGCGCAGCAGCGCCGCGCCCTCGAAGGGCTCGCTTTCGGATAGCAGGGGTGGGGCGGCCAGGTACGAGCGCCGGGCGGGGTTTCCGGCCGGAGACGGCATCCGGAGGCTCCGGTGTGCGGGGAGTCTTTACGGGCCAGAATGAAACCGGCCGCGTCTTTTGACGCCTAATAGTGGCTGCGCCGGCGCCGGGAAGCAACGAGTACGTTGCGGGAGCACGCGCGCCGCCGGCGCCGCTGCGTACTAACTGAACAGCAGGGCACGCCGCCGGGCAAGGGCGACGCGAGGAATCGCGCCCATTTCGCGCAGTGGGTGACGCATCGCGCGCGGTGGACGTATGTGCGGCGGCGGCAATCGGGCGCGAATGGGGTGGCGACGCCGGGAGCCGCCCCACCAGGACGGCGGCCAGCCGCTGCGCGGGCCACGTCCCGGGCAGGGTGGCGCCGGGTCTCAGCGGCCCTGCGGCACGCGTCCGGCCACCAGCCGCACGGGAATGCCGCCGTTGCTGGTGCGGAGCGCCTCGTCCAGCGGCATGCCGACCTGCCGCTCGAGCGCGTGATCCGGCGAAAGAAGGGCGAGGGTCCAGCCGGGGCAGCGGTCGCGCAGGGTGCGGCCCACGGCGGCGTACAGGTTGCGCAGCGGGTCGCGCTCGCCTACGCGCACCCCGTACGGGGGGTTGATGACGATCCACCCCGGGCCGGGCGGCGGATCGATGGCCGAGATGGGGCGGACGCTGAACTCCACGTCGTCCGGCACGCCGGCGCGGGCGGCGTTCGCGGCGGCGGCCTCGATCGCACCCTGGTCCCGGTCGGAGCCCAGGACGGGGACGGCGGCGGAGGGGCGGATCTCCTCGCGGGCGCGGTCGACGGCGGCGGACCAGCGCGCGGCGTCGAACTCCGGCCACGCGGTGAAAGCGTAGCCGCGGGGGGCGCGCTCCGGGTTCGCCAGGCCGGGCGCGATGCCGCGGGCGATGAGCGCCGCCTCGATGGGGATGGTCCCGGAGCCGCACATGGGGTCCACCAGCGGAGCGGTGCCGTCCCAGCCGCTCCCCAGCAGCATCGCCGCGCCCAGCGTCTCGCGCAGCGGCGCGCGGGCGAGCGCCTGCCGGTATCCGCGCAGGTGCAGCAGCGCGCCCGAGGCGTCCGCGCGGATCGTGCACGCGTCGCGGACGAAGCGGACGATGAACATCTGCGCATCCCCCGCGTCTTCCCCGCCCTCCTCGTCGGCCACCACGCCGCCGCCGGCCAGGGGGCCCACGCGGTGCTCGACGGCCTCCAGCACGCGCTGCGCGATGGCACCCTCGTGGTACAGCTTGCTCTTTCGCGAGGTGACCCGCAGCCGGACGGCGCCGCCGCGCGGCACCCAGCGCTCCCACGGCACCCTGCGCGCGTGGCGCTCCAGCTCGAAGAAGGTGCGCGCGCGGAACTCGGCGGCGAGCACGGTCACGCGGCTGGCGGTGCGCAGGCGCAGGTTGGCCGCGTACAGGTCGTCGGCGCCGCCGGTCCACGCAACGCCGCCCGCCTGCGCCGCGCCGTGTATCCCCATCGCGCGCAGTTCGGCCTGCGCCAGCGGCTCCAGCCCGGGCGCGGTGACGGCAAACAGCGGCTGGCGGTCGTCCTGGCTGGGCATGCGGCGTGAGGTCGGGGAGCGGCATCGGAGACGATCTGCATCATCCGTCCGCGAGAAGCGAACCGCCGTCCTGGCCGGCCGCCGCGCGAACGTATCGCCGGCCGGTGGCGGGGACAATCGGTGCGTGGGCGAGTTGCGGGGCGGGTGACGATCGCGTAGCGTTCCGCGGAATCCACCGCGGCGGGGACGACCCCGCGCGCCGATACAGGAACGCTGGGGACGACCCCACACCACCCGGAGGCAGGGATGGCGTGGGTCGTCCTTTTTGTCGCGGGATTGTTCGAAGTGGGCTGGGCCGTGTCGCTGAAGCAAGCGGACGGCTTCACGCGCCTGTGGCCCACCGTGGCCGCGGCCGTGTCGATGGTGCTGAGCGTCGCATTGCTGGGCATCGCGCTGCGGACGCTGCCGCTGGGCACCGCGTACGCCGTGTGGACGGGCATCGGCACCGTGGGCACGGTGGTGCTGGGGGTCGCGCTGTTCGGGGAGCCGGCGGGCGCGCTGCGGATGGCGTGCGTGGCGATGATCCTGGCCGGGATCGTGGGGCTGAGGCTGGCGCCGGCTTAGGGAATAGGGAATAGGGAATAGGGAATAGGGAGAAGCGGGTGGGCTGAGGAGTTCTGCGGGGGGGGGGGCGGACCGGCTTCGGCGGTCCGGGTCGTGGCCGCGTAGAACTGTGCAGGGCTGCCGCGGCGGCGTTCGAGCGGGACTCAGGGTAGGTCCTTCGGCCCTGCGACCGCAGGCGCGAGGGGATGATTCGGCGTGGCCGGGCCTCAGGATGACAGACCCCAGGGGCCGCGCGACCTCCACCCGGCTGATCCGCCGCCCCTTGTCCCCTTGTCCCCTTGTCCCCTTGTCCCCTTGTCCCCTCGTCCCACCTTCACGCGTCCAAATCATACTCCTTCAGCTTCCGGTACAGCGTCCGCTCCCCGATCCCCAGCATCTCCGCGGCGCGGCGGCGGTTGCCGCGGGAGTGCAGGAGGGCGGCGCTGATGGCCTCCCGCTCCATGTCGGCCATCGTCTTGCCGGGGCGAAAGACCACGGTGCCCTCCTCCGGCTCGTGCGCGGGCTCCGGCACGGGCGCGTAGGGCACGGGCATGGGCGCGCTGATGGCCAGCGGCTGCGAGAACGGCACGTATGCGCCCGCCCCGGCGGGAATCGCCAGCTCGTCACGGTGGCGGGTGCGGTATACCTCGAACTCGCGGCGCAGGTCGTCCATGTCCATCCGCAGGTCGAACAGCGTGCGCAGGATGAACTCCAGCTGCGCCGGCGGCTGGCCGGGTTCGGCCGGCTCGGCGTCGGCCCCGTCGCCGGGCCTGCCGTGGCCGATGGTGACCGGCACGGGAAGCAGCCCCTCGCGGCGGCTGCCGAAGCGCACCTCCGCCGGGATGTCTTCCGCGCGGATCACGCGGCCGGGTGCGAGCACCACCATGCTCTCCACCAGGTTGCGCAGCTCGCGCACGTTGCCGGGCCAGTCGTACTCCACCAGGATCCGCAGCGCCTCGGGCTCGATGCCCAGGAAGGGGCGGTCGTGCTCGGCGCTGAACTGGCGGATGAAGCGGTCGATCAGCCGCGGAACGTCGTCACGGCGGGCGCGCAGCGGGGGCAGGTCGATGCGCAGGATGTTGAGCCGGTGGTACAGGTCGCGGCGAAACGCGCCCAGCATCACCTGCTCGCGCAGGTCCCGGTTGGTGGCGGCGATCACGCGCACGTCCACGCGGATGGACTCTTCGCCGCCCACGCGGCGGAACTCGCGCTCCTCCAGCACGCGCAGCAGCTTGGTCTGCGTGCCCAGCGCCATCTCGCCGATCTCGTCCAGAAAGATGCTGCCGCCGTTCGCCAGCTCGAAGAAGCCCTTGCGCCGGTCGGAGGCACCGGTGAACGAACCCTTCTCGTGCCCGAACAGCTCGCTTTCCAGCAGCGTGTCCGGCAGCGCGGCCACGTTCACGGCGATGAACGGCCGGTGGCGGCGCGGCGAGAGCGCGTGAATCCCGCGCGCCACCAGCTCTTTGCCGGTGCCGCTTTCCCCCAGGACCAGCACGGTGGAGTTGACGGGGGCGATCTGGACGACGCGCTCCAGCACCTCCTCCATCGCCTCCGTTTCGCCCACGATGCCG
>JAHWJJ010000206.1 GCA_019348475.1 Gemmatimonadota bacterium
ACTGTTCGACCGCAACGACAACGACCGCGGCGACTACCGCGGCATGAACCGCGAGCCCGGCAACCGCAGCCGCGAGCGCGAGGGGCTGTGGGCCAACTCGTGGCCCGACGGCGCGTGGACGGCCGACGCCGCAGACCGCACCGACCGCGACTGGCACCTGGGCCAGGGCCGCGGGCCCTACGACCGCGACATGCGTCCGGCGCAGGCCGGCTGGCGCGCCGGCGGCATGTCCGGCGGCACGGGGATGAACCGCGGCGGCATGGACCGCGACCGCAACTGGAACCTGGGCGGCGGCGACCGCGACTGGGGCCACAACTGGGGCTCGGGGAACGCCGGGGGCGGCTACGGCGGCATGGACCGCGACCGCGAGGACCGGGGCGGCTTCATGGACCGGGCGCAGAACGCGGTGCGCCGCGGCTGGGACCGGGTGGAGGAGACCTTTGACCGCGACGAGGGCCGCGGCCACATGGGCGCCGGCTCCATGCGCGGCGGCACCAGCTGGGCGGGCCGCTACGACCGCGAGTACGGGCCCGGCTACCGCGACGAGGGCCGCTACGGCGCGCGCAGCGACCTGGACCGCGGCTACGGCGCCACCGGCGGATACGGCGGCACCGGCTATACGTCGGGGATGAACCGCTACGGCGCCGACTACGACCGCGGGTACCGCAGCCGCCAGCAGATCGACAACGGCGACCCGTACGGCGACCGCGTGAACCGCACCCCCATCCGCGTGGTGGAGGGCAACCGCGGCGCTCGCGGGCGCTACGACGAGAACTTCCGCGGCGACCGCAACTGGTTCTGATCCGCGGCCCGTCGGCGCTGACCCGCTGGCGCGAATCGGCCCCGCCCCCGGCTTCCGGGGGCGGGGCCATCCGTTTTCTCGATTCGTTCCGGGCGGAGCGTACGCGCCCTGATACCAGATCTCCAACCGAAGTTCTGGCACCAGCTTCCACTGGTGCCGGGTCGGTATTTTCGAGATTGTCTTGGATTGTCTTGTGTGAATCCGGTTGATGAGTCGGGCTTGTCCCCTCTTGTTTGTCCGGCGTCCAGCCGGGCGGCCTTTTCCAGATCGCAATCGGGTGGATGATGTGCCCGGGCAGACTTCGGCCGCGCCACCTTGATCCCTGCCCATCCAAAAAACGCGGATCCCGTCCCCTCGCCGGCAGCATCCCCTCTACCAGGCGACGCCAACGTCCTGCCGATGCCATCCGGTCCGCCTCCGGCCGTCGCACCCGCATCCACCCAGCACTGCCCGGCTTCTGCCGATGAGTTCGTATGCGGCCGCTCGCGCACGACGGGTTTTCCGGCGAAGATTCCAGAACGATCCTGGCAATCGGGCACGACGCCGTGATGCGCGACGCGCCGCCGACGGATCCACTTCCGCCGTGCTCAGGGGGCCGCTGCCCCGAGATGGGCGGACCGAATCACTCCATCACTCCATCACTCCCCGCCCGGGTGGCCTCCGGGCGCGTTGAAGCGCGCGCCCGGCGGTGTTAGATTTCCTGGCTGCACTTTGGAAACGACGAGCGAGAAGCCATGAGCAGGTTGAGCGACGAGGTCCGCCGCCGGCGGACCTTTGCCATTATCAGCCACCCCGACGCGGGCAAGACCACGCTGACGGAAAAGCTGCTGCTGTACGGCGGTGCCATCCACCTGGCGGGGAGCGTCAAGGCGCGCCGGGCGGCGCGGCACGCCACCAGCGACTGGATGCAGATGGAGCAGGAGCGCGGCATCTCGGTGACCTCGTCCGTGCTCCAGTTCGAGTACCTGGGCAAGGCGGTGAACCTGCTGGACACCCCCGGGCACCAGGACTTCAGCGAGGACACCTACCGCACGCTCATGGCCGCGGACAGCGCCGTGATGCTGCTGGACAACCGCAAGGGCGTCGAGGAGCAGACCCGCAAGCTCTTCGAGGTCTGCCGCCTGCGCCGCACCCCCGTCTTCACCTTCGTCAACAAGTGCGACCGTCCGGGCGAGTCGCCGCTCAAGCTGATCGACGACGTGGAGCGCGAGCTGGGGATGAAGTGCTATCCAATGATGTGGCCCATCCTGGACGGCGACCGCTTCGTGGGCGTGTACGACCGCGTGACGGAGCAGGTGCACCTGTTCGAGCGCGGCGAGGACCACGGCCAGTCGCGCGTGGATACGCACACCGGGTCGCTGTACGACGACCACATCCAGGCCGCGATCCCCGACGCGGCCATGAACCAGCTGTTGGAGGACCTGGAACTGCTGGAGATGGCGGGGGCGGAGTTCAGCCGCGAAGCGTTCCTGGCTGGCGAGGTGTCGCCCGCCTTCTTCGGCAGCGCGCTGACCAACTTTGGGCTGGAGCCCTTCCTGCGCCGGTTCCTGGACCTGGCGCCGGAGCCGGCGCCGCGCGAGTCCACCACGGGGACGGTGGATCCGCTGAAGCCGGAGTTCACCGGCTTCGTATTCAAGATCCAGGCGAACATGGATCCCAGGCACCGCGACCGCATCGCCTTCGTGCGGGTGTGCTCGGGCAGGTTCGAGGCGGGGATGCAGGTAAAGCACGTGCGCAGCGGCAAGCCCATCCGCCTGGCGTCGCCCACGCAGTTCATGGCCCGGGAGCGCACGCTGATCGAAGAAGCGTGGCCGGGCGACGTGATCGGCATCCACGACCGCGGCAACCTGCGCATCGGCGACACGCTCAGCGCGGACGGCGACCTGGAGTTCGGCGGCATCCCCCGCTTCAGCCCCGAGCACTTCGCCCGCATCGTCATCGGCGACCCCCTCAAGCGCAAGCAGCTGGACACGGGCCTGCAGCAGCTCTCGGAAGAGGGCGCGGCGCAGGTGTTCTACGCCGACTCCATCACCGGCCCGGCGCCCATCGTGGGCGCGGTGGGGCAGCTGCAGTTCGACGTGCTGCTGCACCGGCTGGAGCACGAGTACGGCGTCCGCGCGCGGCTGGAGGGGATGCCGTACGTCGCCGCGCGCTGGGTAGAGGCGCCGCAGGCGGAGATCGAGCGCCTGGCCGGCGGCCACGGCCGCATTCTGGTCTACGACGCCAAGCAGAAGCCGCTGGTGCTGTTCGACAGCGAGTGGACCATGCGCACCACCATGGAGCGCGAAAAGGGGATCGCGTTCCACGACGTGGCGCCCTGATCCGCGGCCCGGCGGACCGGCGGTTCCGTCGAGGGGGCGGACACGGCTCGTCATGCCCCGTCCACGGCAAGCACGGCTGTGAAATCCGGTATGAGCCGGGCTCGTCCACTCCCTCCTCCAGCGTTCAGCCGGGGCGGCCTTTTACGGATCGCGATCGGGTGGATGGTGTGCCCCGGGCGCCCCCCCGCCGGGCCACCTCGATCCCTGCCCATTCAAAAATGCGGATCCCGTCCCCTCGCCGGCAGCATCCTCTCTCCCAGGGCACGCCGGCCGATGCCATCCGGTCCGCCTCCGTCCGTCGCACCCGTATGCGGGCACGACCGGTCTCCGCGCGGACTCCAGAACGAGCCTCCGCAATCCGGTATCAGACGGCACAAAACAGGGTGTCCCAGCACGGGACACCCTGTTCTGTTCGGGGCAGAGGCCGTTCGTCCGCGAACGGGAGACGGACCCCTTGTACCCGTCCACCCGTCGCGCCACGCCTTCCATGGGGCCGGCGGGGACTGGCGCCTTCAACCGTGCCCGTCCGGGACTCAATCGGCCGGGGGTAAAGGTCGGTATTCTGGGCGCCAGCCCCGCCGGCCCGCGGCACGCGCCCGGCGGGGCGGCGGCGGATGGAGGTCAGGCTTCGGTGCCGTCGCCGTCCACGTTCCCACGATGAACGCGTCGACGATCTCCAGCACCTGCTGGCCGGTCAGCGGATCGTCGAACGCCTGGGACGATGCTCCACCGCCCGTGCGGCGGAGCTGATTGCCGGCACACCGGGCAGGGGTCCGCTGCGATGGTTCCGCCGAGGCCGGCACCCGACCCGCGTCAGAAGCGGTATTCGAGTCCGACCTGGCCACTGCGCGGCGCGCCCGGGGTGAAGTGCAATTCCGTGATCCCCTCGGCCGGCTCCCCGGCCAGGCGCGACGTAGTGGCGAACTGGGCTTCGTTCCACTCCGCGTCGAAGAGGTTTTCGATCCCCGCCCGCAGCGTGACCTGCCGAAAGGTCCGCGCGGCGAAGAGCTGCCAGACCCTGTACCCTCGCGCCGTCACGCTGCCGGTCTCGTTCGCCGGGCGCGAGCCCACCTGTCGGAAGCGCAGCCCTCCCGTCCAGGGGCCGGCGTCGCGCACCGTCAGGCCCCCCGACGAGACGACGGTGGGCGCCAGCGGGATGCGGTCGGCGCCGTCGGGCTCGTCGGGGAAGCGCCCCTGCGCCAGCGACACGTCGGCGTCCGCCCACACCCAGGGGAGCACCCGCACCCGCCCTTCCAGGTCCACGCCCCTGCGGCGGCTGCGGCCGCTCGCCTCCGTGGTGCCCTCGTCTCCCACGTACACCAGCTCGCTCTCCAGCGACAGCGCCCATGCCGTCGCCGCCACGCTCCCGGCCGTCCACGTATGGCGCACGCCCAGGTCCGCGCCAACGGCGCGCGGCAGGACGGGCGTACCCGGCGCGGCCGTCGCCACGTGGCGCGCGTCGTTGGAGTGAAACCCGGTCCCCACCGCCGCATGGACCGTCGTGGACCGGGCAAGGTCGCCGGCGAGCGTGGCCCGCGGAGAGACGATCGCCTTCCACGCCACCGCGCCGGCGCCGGCCGCCGGGGCGGCGAGCCGGTCCACGACCCCGAAGCGGAACACGTCGGCGCGGAGCCCCACCTGGAGGCGCACGCGGCCGGAAAGGGAGAGCGCTTCCCCGGCCCACACACCCACGTGCGTCTGGCGCACGTCCGCCTGGACCCTGGGCCCCAGCCGCTCCCGCTCACGCTGCGAGTGGAGCGCCACCTCCGCCCGGTCCGCGCGCACGGTGCTCCCCACCGAGAGCGTGCCGGGAACGCCGAAGAGCGTTCCCGGGCGCGAGTGCTGCCCCGAGAGCCCCGTCACCCAGCGGCGGTCCACCTGCTCGATCCCGTCCCCCCGCTCGGGGTCGGCCAGGAAGAAGGTGAAGTTGGAGAACAGGTCCAGGTCGTAGCGGGTGGCGTACGCGCGCACCTCCCACGGACGCTCCGCCCCGGGCGCCGACCGGAGCCCCAGCACGGCGTCGTGGCGGCCCGTGCGGCCGCCCTCCGAGCCGTCGATGGCGCCGAACCGCGAGATGGCCCCGCTGCGCACCGCCCGCTCAGGCACCTGCCCGGAAGCGTCCCACCGGGCCGAGAAGGTGGAGGCGGACGCGAAGAGTTCCGCCCCCGCCCCCGCCGGCGCCGTCCAGCGCGCCATCGCGTTCGTGCGGCGATAGTCCTGGGGCCGCTGAAACGGCCCGCGCGACGTCTGCCCGGCCGCGGCCAGGTAGCCGCCCGGCCGCGTCCGGTCGCCGCCGAGGGGGACCAGGGCCACGAAGTGCCCCGTCTCGAAGCTCCCGCCCCGCACCGCCACCTCGCGCGCGGCGAGGCGGTCGCGCGTGCGGAAGGAGATGGCCGCCGCGGTGGCGAAGTCTCCGTCGCGCGGATCGTAGGGTCCTTTGCGGACCTCCACCCGTTCCACCGTCTCGGGGATGAGGAAGTGAAGGTCCGCGTACCCCTGTCCGTGCGCGTGCGAGACCATGTTGACGGGAAGGCCGTCCACGCTGATGGCCACGTCCGTCCCATGGTCCGCGTCGAATCCGCGGGCAAAGATCTGCTCCGCCTTGCCGCCGCCGGCGTGCTGTGCGATGAAGACGCCGGGCACCACCCTGAGCAGCTCCTGGGACGACTCGCGCGGGCGCAGGTGCAGGTCCAGCTCCCCGATCAGCGCCGACGACGAGGGCGAAAAGCCCCGGTCGGCGGTGATGGTCAGCGGGTGCAGCGCGAGCGGCGCCGGCCGCAGGCGGAAGGTGGCCTCCCCCGCATCGCCGTCCACGCTCACCGTGTCCGCGGCGAACCCGATCCGGACCGCCACCAGCCGCGTCGCGCCCGGCGGCAGCGCCAGGCGAAAGGCGCCGGACGCGCCGGAGGTGGTGGAAGCCGCGCCGCCCACCGCGGCCACCGTCGCCCCTTCCAGCTGCGTTCCATCCGACGCCAGCACGCGCCCCGTCACCATTCGCCCGGCCTGCGCCTCCGCTGCGGGCGCCGCGGCGAACACCACCCACAACCCGCCCGCGAGCACTCGATACGCGCTGCCCATCATGCCGACCCGTGCCTGAAAGGTTGACTCCCGGCGGCCCCTTTCGCCGCCGCTCGCGATCCTCAGCCACCCGCCGGCGTCAGAGCTCCGCCAGCGCCTCGCGCGCCTGCTGCGCGAAGCGGTGGTGAAAGCGCGGGTTGACCGCCAGCGCGTCCCGCAGGTACCGTCGCGCGGCCTGGCGGTTGCCCAGCGCCCGCTCGATCATTCCGGCGTGGAACAGGAAGAGGGGATCGCGCGAGCCGGTGCGGAGCGCCTGCCGCATGGCGTCGCGCGCTTCGGCGTGGCGGCCGGACTTGTGAAGCGCCCACGCCAGCAGGTCGTAGCCCAGGATGTCCCGGCGCGTCTGGATCTCCTCCTGCAGAAGGGCCAGCGTTTCGGGAACGTGGCGGTCGTGGTCCAGCCGGAACTGCGTCCACTGCCGCGCGAAGGGCTCGGGATTCTCCGCGTTGGCCTCCTCCACCGCCTGCCACAGCCGCTCCGCCGCCGCCGAGTCGCCCAGCGCGGCGTGTGCGTCGCCCAGCACGCCGAGCGTCCGCATGTCCGCGGCGTCACCCAGGAGCTGACCGTAGCGGATCGCGCGTTCCCAGCGGCCCCGCTGCGCCTCCACCCGCACCATGACCGCCACCAGCCGAAAGTCGTTCGGCTCCACGGATAGCCCAGCGCGCACGGACGCTTCGGCATCGTCCAGGCGGCCGGTGCGGAGCGCGAACTCCGCTGCCCGAAGGTGGAACCACGCTACCTGCTCGCTCGGCAGGTCGGGACGGAACGACGCCTCGTGCACCGCCGCGGCCAGCAGTTCCGCCTCTTCGGCGTGCCGGCCCGTCATCTCGGCCCAGCGCGCCAGGCGCGGCAGCACCGCCAGGTGTTTGCGCGCGCTCTGCAGGGAACCGATGGTGGCCCGCGCGCCGTCGTAGTCGCCCAGCTCCATCTGGAGCTCGGCCAGCAGTGCGCGGTGTGAAGCCTCCTCCGGCCACACCCGTACCATTTCGGCCGCCACCTCGTGCGCCTCGGAGAACCGGTGCTGGGCCAGCAGCGACGCCGCCAGCATCCGCGCGGCGCCGGCGTTCTCGCGCACCCGGATGTCCAGCGACCGGCGCGCCATCGCCTCGGCGCGCCGGTAGTCCTCAAAGTCGCCCGTTTCGCGTGACCGCTGCAGGTACAGGGCGGCCAGGGCGGCGCGGTCGCGGGCCGCCCGCGGATCGCCGGTGACGCGCGCCTCCAGCCGCTCGATCTCGCGGCTGGTGATCTCGTGGCCGGACATTGCCGGCGCCAGGGGACCCGGCACGACCAGCGGCTCGTCCGCGCGGAGAGTGCGGACCGCCCCCCAGCCGGCGGCGCCGGCCAGGGCGGCGACGGCCGCGGCCACGGCCACGGCCCGTGTGGGTGCTCTCATCATTGCTTGTCCCGGAGTGGAGGACGCCTCCCCGGCGGAGTGGCCGGGGAGGCGCTTTCAGGTGAACTCCGCGCCTCAGAACGGCGGCGCGACGTAGGGGAACGTGTTCGGGTCCTGCTGCGGGTCCGGCACGTTGTCCGTGGTCAGGCCCGGGCTCACGTTGTTGGTGTTGCCCAGCGCGGCACCGAAGATGACGCTGAGCGCCTTGTCCGTGGCGTCGTCGTTGTCCAGCTTGCGGCCGCCGTACCCG
>JAHWJJ010000207.1 GCA_019348475.1 Gemmatimonadota bacterium
CTACTCGGTGGTGCTGCTGGACGAGATCGAGAAGGCGCACCCGGACGTGTTCAACCTGCTGCTGCAGGTGCTTGACGAAGGCCACCTGACCGACAACTACGGCCGGGTGATCGACTTCAAGAACACGGTGGTCATCATGACCAGCAACCTGGGCGCGCGCGACATCGGCAAGGGGCCGGGGCTGGGCTTTCACTCGCCCAGCCAGATGTCGCAGTTCGACCGCATGGAGGCCAAGGTCAAGGAAGAGATCGAGCGGGCGTTCAACCCGGAGTTCATCAACCGGCTGGACGACACCATCGTGTTCCATCCGCTGACCAGGGAGCAGATCGGGTCCATCATCCACAACCTGCTCAAGGACGTGGAGGACCGCCTGAAGGAGGAGGAGCTGACGCTGACGCTGACCGACGACGCCGTGGAGTTCATGGTGGAGCACGGCTACGACGAGAAGTTCGGCGCGCGCCCCTTGCGCAGGGCCATCCAGCGGTACCTGGAAGACCCGCTGTCGGAAAAGATCCTTACGTCGGAGTTCAGCCCGGGCGACCAGATCGAGGTGTCGGTCGCCGAAGACAAGCAGGCGCTCGCCTTCCGGGTTCCGTCGAACACCCAGACCGTGTAGATGAACCGCGTGTCACACTTCTTCAGGGGAGGGGCCGCCGCGGCGGCCCTCCTCACTTTGGCCCTGTGCGCCCTGGCTCCCGCCGCCGCGCACGCCCAGGACCCCGCGCCCGCCGAGCAGGCCCCGCCGCAGGGGTTCGTGGTGGACACGGTGGTGGTCCGTGGCACTCAGCGCGTTACGGACGAGGCGGTGCGCGTCTCGTCCGGGGTGCGCGCCGGGAGCGTGGTCAACGCGCCGCTGGTGCAGGAGGCCATCCGGCGGCTGATGGCCACGGGCAACTTCGAATCCGTCCAGGTCTTCGTGCGCGGCGCCGAGCAGGGGCGCGGCGCGCTGGTGCTGGCGGTGGTGGAGCGCCCCCTGATCGCCGAGGTGCGCTTCGAGGGGCTGCGCAGCGTCTCCGGCGCCACCGTCCGCGATTCGGTGCGGCTGCGCGAGGGGCAGCCGCTGGACCCGCAGAAGGTGGCGGCGGCGCGCAAGCTTACGCGCGACCTGCTGGCGGCTCGGGGCATTCAGCTGGTTTCCATCGACACCTCCTTCACCGCGGTGCCCGCGGGCGGACTGCGGCTCACCTTCCGCGTGGTGGAGGGGAACCGGCTGTCGCTGGCGGACGTGGACTTCACGGGGAACACGGCGTTCAGCGACGAGGCGCTGCAGGGCGCCATGCAGACCAAGGAAGAGGGGTTCTGGTGGTTCCGCAGCGGCCGCTTCGACCGCCAGGCCTTCGAAGAGGACCTGCGGTCGCGGCTGCCGGCCTTCTACGGCCGCCACGGCTACATCGACTTCGCCGTGGTGCGCGACACCCTGGTGGTGGACCCGCAGTCGGGAAAGGCGCGGCTGCTGGTAGAGGTGCAGGAGGGGCCGCAGTACCGCCTGGGCGAGTTCAACGTCCAGGGGAACTCGCGCTTTCCCAGCGAGGCGCTGGCCTCGATGTTCACCACGCAGCGCCGGTCGGTGCTGGGGCTTCCCTTCGTGGGCGGCAACCGCGAGCGCGAGGCGGGCGAGGTCTTCGACCAGCCGGCGCTGAACAAGGCGGCGGCGGCCATCGAGCAGCAGTACCGCAACGAAGGGTACCTGTTCGCGCAGGTGATCCCCACGGTGGAGCGGGTCCCCGCCGCCGACGGGGGCGCGCCGCGGGTGAACGTGACCCTGGCGGTGAGCGAGCAGCAGCCGTTCTACATCCGCAGCGTGTCGTTCCGCGGCAACACCACCACGCACGAGAACGTGATCCGCGAGCGGCTGTGGATCGTCCCCGGCGACGTGTACAACGAGCAGCGGGTGATCCAGAGCTACCAGGCCATCGCGGGGCTGGGCTTTTTCGAGGTGCCGATGCCCACGCCGGACATTACCCCGGACCCGCAGACGGGGCAGGTGGACATCGTCTTCAACATCAAGGAAAAGCAGACGGGGAGCGTGAACTTCGGCACGGTGTTCGGCGGGGGCGGGTACGGCGACCGCCGCAGCCGCTTTGCCGGGTTCCTGCAGTACTCGCAGCCCAACCTGTTCGGGCAGGGTAAGCAGGTGAACCTGCGGGCGGAGTACGGCTACGGGCGCAGCACCCTGGAAGCCGGCTACACCGACCCGGCCATCGGCGGCGGGCGCAACTCGGGAAGCGCGTCCGTGTTCCGCACCGGCGACCGCTTTTTCCAGGGCGACGTGCGGCGCCTGCGCACCGGCGTGGCGCTTCAGTTCGGCTTCCCGATTCCCGGCACGCTGCGCACGCGCGCCTTTCTGGGGTACTCGCTGGCGCAGACGCAGTACCTGAGCACGGCCGGCGACGACGACGCGCGCTGCGGCACCGGCGCCGTGAACGACATCGCCTGCCTTCCCGACGCCACCGGGAGCACCCTGTCGTTCTCCCTGGCCCGCGATACCAAGAACCACCCGCTGTTCCCCACGCAGGGGACGCGGCAGTCGGTGAACCTCGAGCAGACCGGGGGGCCGCTGGGCGGCAACGGCAACTACCAGAAGCTGTTCACGCAGGCGGAGTGGTGGGTGCCCACGGGCCGGCTGGGCTCGGGGCCGCGGGCCAGCCAGATGGCGCTGGGCCTCTCCGGGCGCGCGGGCGCCATCTTCGGCGACGTGGGGCTGTTCCCCTTCGAGCGCTTCTACGTGGGCGGGGTGATGTTCGGGCAGCCGCTGCGCGGGTACCAGGAAAGCTCCATCGGCCCGCGCGGGTACAACGTACAGTGCAACCGCAACCTGAACCTGTCGTGCCTGGGTGACGCGTTCTTCACCATCTCGGGCGAGTACGCCATCCGCCTGACCGACGCGCTGTCGGTGTCGGCCTTCGGCGACGCGGGGAACGTGTACGCCTCGGTGGGGCAGTTCAACACGGCGCAGCTGTTCCGCAGCACCGGCGTGGGCGTAACGCTGGTGACGCCGTTCCTGGGCGCCATCGGCATCGATGCGGCCTACGGCTTCGACCGGCCCGACCCGGGCTGGGAGATCCACTTCAAGCTGGGGAACCAGTAAGGTTTCCCGCGTACCCTGAGGATGCAGAGGACCGATGAAGCGTATTCTTTCGTTCGTGTTCGCGGGGGTGCTGGCCGCGCTGGCGGCGGCCCCGGCCCAGGCGCAGCAGCTCAAGATCGGCTACGTGAACTCGCAGCGCATCCTGGCCGAGACGCCGGCCTTTGCCGACGTGCGCGCCACGCTGGAGCGCGAGTTCACGCCGCTGCGGTCGGAGATCGACACCCTTGAGGCCCGCCTGGGGCGCGCCGACGCGGAGTTCCGCGCGCAGCAGGGCACGCTGACCGACGCGGCCCGCCAGCAGCGCCAGCAGGCGCTGCAGCAGCAGCTCGCGGCGTACCAGCAGCGCGGCCAGCAGATCCAGCAGCAGCTGCAGGTGCGCGAGCAGGAGCTGGTGGGCCCGGTGATGGAGCGGATTCGCGGGGTGCTGGAGGAGGTGCGCCGCGCGGGGAACTACTCGTTCATCATCGACCCGCCCGACGGCCTGGTGGTGGCGGTGGACCCGGCGCTGGACGTGACCAACGACGTGATCCGCCGGCTGGGCGGCACGCCCACGGGCGCCACCGGCCCGTAAGCCGTTCGGACGGCAAAGGTTTGCGGGCGCAGGCGCGCTCCGCTAGCTTCGGTGCCCGCGACACGTTCTTATCGTGTCGCGGGCGCTTTGCGTTTCGGGCCTCAGGCGTGGTTTCAGGGCGGCGTCGAGGGGGTGGTGCGAGCGCCGGCCGCCCCCCATCCCCGGCGCCCTTCCCCCACATACTGCGGGGGGGAAGGGAGATGGAGGCGCAGCCCGCGGCGCGCGGTCGAATTCTCCCCTTTCTCCCGCGCAGCGGGGGAGAGGGGCCGGGGGAGAGGAGGCCTACGCGGGCGGCAGGATGTCCGCCATCACGCACGAGGGCGGCGCGCCTTCCGGGCCCGGTTGAGGTGCGCCGCGGGCATCCAGAGCGCGATCGACGTACTCCCCCTCTCCGCAATTAATGGAAGAGGGGGCCGGGCGGTGTGAGGGCCCCCGGCGCAATCACCACGCCGCACCCAGGACGGAATGCCGGAGCTGACGATCGCCGAGGTGGCGCGGATCGTGGGGGGAGAGGTGGAGCGGGGTGACCCGCAGCGCACCGTACACGGCGTGGCACCGCTGGACGAGGCGGGGCCGCGGGAGCTCTCGTTCGTTGCCGAAGCCCGCTATTACGCGTACATTCACGCGTCCCGCGCCGCGGCGGTGCTGGTGGCGCGCGGCGCGGCGATCCAGCTTCCCGACGGGATGGCGGCGGTGCGCGTGGACGACCCGCGGCGCGCCCTGGCCCGCGTTCTCGACGCGCTGTATCCGCCCCCGGCGGCGGCGCCGGGGGTGCACGCCACGGCGGTGCTGGGCCCCGGGGTGGCGGTGGATTCCACGGCGTCCGTGGGGGCGTACGCGGTGGTGGGGGAGGGGACGCGCATCGGCGCGCGGGCCACGGTGCACCCCCACGTGGTGATCGGGCGCGGGTGCCACGTCGGCGAGGACGTCGTCATCCACCCGCACGCAACGCTGTACGACGACGTGACGGTGGGGGCGCGTTCGGTGGTCCACAGCGGCGCGCGGCTGGGATCGGACGGCTTTGGGTTCGTCCCGGAGGGCGACGGGCTGAAGAAGGTGCCGCAGGTGGGGGGGTGCCGCATCGCCGAGGACGTGGAGATCGGCGCCAACAGCACCATCGACCGCGGCTCCATCGGCGACACCACGGTGGGGCGGGGGACCAAGATCGACAACCTGGTGCAGATCGGCCACAACTGCCGCATCGGCAGCCACGTGATCATCGTCTCGCAGGTGGGGATCTCGGGGAGCACCCGGGTGGGCGACGGCGCGGTGCTGGGGGGGCAGGCGGGGGTGCAGGGCCACATCGAGATCGGCGCGGGGGCGAAAGTCGGCGGACAGGCGGGGGTGACGGCCAGCGTGCCGGCGGGCGCGACGGTGAGCGGGTACCCCGCGCGCCCGCACCGCGAGGCCATGCGCGTCCAGGCGGCCGTGTTCGGGCTGCCGAAGCTGGTGCAGCGGCTGAAGGCGCTGGAGAACGCGGTTTTCGGCCGGGGCGCGCAGGGCGCCCGGGCCGGTTCGCATGCGGACGAACGGGATGGCGGGGAGCCGCCACGAGACGAATAGATGCCGACCAAGACACCGCGACAGAACACCATCGCCCGCGCGGGCGAGATCCAGGGCACGGGGCTGCACACGGGGGCGGAGGCGCGCATGGGCCTGCTGCCGGCCCCCGTGGACACGGGGATCGTCTTCCGGCGCACCGACCTCCCCGGCACGGGCGACATCCCCGCCAACCTGGCCCACGTGGTGGGGACGGACCTGGGGACCTCCATCGGCATCGGCGAGGCGAAGGTGCACACGGTGGAGCACCTGCTGGCGGCGCTGGTGGCGCGGGACATCGACAACGCCTTCGTGGAGATCGACGCGGCGGAGCTCCCCGCCGCGGACGGCAGCGCGCGCGACTTCGGGCGCCTGCTGGACGGGTGCGGGGTGGAGGAGCAGGACGCACCGGCCCGCTACCTGATGGTGGCCGAGACGTTTTCCCTGACCCAGGACCGCTCGGAGTACGTGGTGGCCCCGGCGCAGGACTACCGCGTGTCGGCCTCCATCGAATTCGACCACCCGCTGATCGGGCGGCAGTTCGCCTCGTTCCGGGTGGGCGAGCCCTCGTTCCATACCGAGGTGCTGCCGGCGCGCACCTTCGGCTTTCTGCGCGACGTGGAGGCCATGCGCGGCCGCGGCCTGGCGCGGGGCGGCTCGAAGGACAACGCGGTGGTGCTGACGGAGGACGGTCTGCTGGAGGGGACGGAGCTGCGCTTTCCCGACGAGTTCGTGCGCCACAAGGCACTGGACGTGGTGGGCGACCTGGCGCTGGTGGGGGCGCGCATCCGCGGGCACGTGATCGCCGAGCGGCCCGGGCACCTGGGAAACGTGGCGCTGGCCAGGGAACTGGTGGCGCGGGCGGAAAAGAAGGCGCTGGCGCGGCCCATCCTGAACATCGAACAGATCTCGCAGTACCTTCCGCACCGCTACCCTTTTCTCCTGGTGGACCGCGTGATCGAGTTCGAGGAGCGCAAGCGGATCGTGGGGCTGAAGAACGTGACCATCAACGAGCCGTTCTTCGTGGGCCACTTTCCCGGCCGGCCGGTGATGCCGGGGGTGCTGATCATCGAGGCGATGGCGCAGGTGGGCGGGCTGCTGGTGCTGGAGCAGATGGAGAACCTGGACGAGAAGGTGGTCTACTTCATGTCGCTGGACAACGTGAAGTGGCGCCGCCCGGTCACCCCGGGAGACCAGATCCGCTTCGAGGTGGAGGTGCTGCAGATCCGCGGCGCCACCTGCCGGATGAAGGGGGTGGGGACGGTGGACGGCCACGTGGTGGCCGAGGCGGAGATGATGGCGCGGGTGGTGGACAGGTGAGCGTGGACATGGAGACCCTGAGGGGGACGCAGGTGCATCCCACCGCCCTGGTGGACGACGCGGCCGAGCTGGGCGAGGGCGTGGTCGTGGGCGCCTACTCCATCGTGGGCCCGGGGGTGACGGTGGGGGCGCGTACGCGCATCGCCAGCCACGCGCTGATCGAGCGCGACACCGAGGTGGGCGCGGACTGCGTGATCAGCCACGGCGCGGTGCTGGGGACGGACCCGCAGGACCTGAAGTACCGCGGCGAGGCCACCCGCCTGGTGGTGGGCGACCGCACGGTGATCCGCGAGTACGCCACCCTGAACCGCGGCACCAGCGCGCTGGGCCAGACGCGGGTGGGAAGCGACTGCATGCTGATGAGCTACGTGCACGTGGCCCACGACTGCCAGCTGGGCGACCACGTGATCCTGAGCAACGCGGTCAACATGGCCGGGCACGTGACCATCGGCGACTGGGCCATCATCGGGGGGATGACGCCGATCCACCAGTTCGTCCGCGTGGGCGCGCACTCGTTCATCGGCGGGCAGTCGCGCATCAGCAAGGACATCCCGCCGTTCGTCAAGGCGGCCGGGATCCCCGTGCAGCTGTACGGGCTGAACAGCGTGGGCCTGCAGCGGCGTGGCTTTCCCGAAGAGACGCGGCGGGAGCTGAAGCGCGCGTACCGGCTGTTCTTCGGCTCCACGCACAACACGACGCAGGCGCTGGCGCGCGCGCGCGAGGAGCTGCGGGCGCTCCCGGAGGTGGAGGCGTTCCTTTCCTTCTTCGAGAGGTCGGAGCGCGGGGTGTCGGTCTGATGCAGGCCGGCGTCCTGGGCGTGGGCAGCCTGGGCTTTCACCACGCGCGCATCCTGCGGCAGGTGCCGGGGGCCCGGCTGGCCGGGATCTACGACGACGACGCGGCGCGGCTGGCGACGGTGGCGGCGGAGCTGGAGGTGCGCCCCTTCCGCAGCCGCGACGAGCTGCTGGAGACGGTGGACGCGGCGGTGATCGCGGTGCCGACCACGGTGCACGCGGAGGTGGCGCTGGCGGCGATCGCCGCCGGGGTGCACCTGCTGATCGAGAAGCCGATCGCGCACACGCTGGCGGAGGCGGACGCGATCGTCGACGCGGCGAACGCGGCGGGGCTGGTGGTCGCCACGGGGCACGTGGAGCGCTTCAACGGCGCGCTGCGGGCCTGCGAGCCGTACCTGGAGGACCCGCGCTTCATCGAGTCCCACCGCCTGGCGCCGTTCAACCCGCGGGGGACGGACGTGGCCGTGGTGCTGGACCTGATGATCCACGACATCGACC
>JAHWJJ010000208.1 GCA_019348475.1 Gemmatimonadota bacterium
GCAAATCTTGCGCAACATGCGCGAGATTTCATTCGTCAGATACTATTCCCTATTCGCCTATTCCCTATTCCCTGTTCCCTGTTCCCTGTCCCTAGAACCGGTCGAACGTCCACGGCTTGGGCACCAGGAACGCGCGGTCCAGCACGCTGATCACCTCCGGCCGGTCCACCGTGGCCTCGCCGCCGGATGCGGCCTGCCACAGCGCCACGGCGCCGATGTACATGCGCGACAGGGTGTCGATGGGCACGTTCACCTCGGCGTCCACGGGCCCGCCGGTGTACGGCTCCACCTCCATGCGCCCCCCGTCCATGTGCACCCGCCAGGGGCCGCGGTTCTCCGCGATCTGCGGGTCCTGCACCTCCAGGCGAAAGGTGAGCTCCTGGTCCACCGTCACCAGGTTGCGCCGCTCCAGCGCGTCCTTTACGTCCAGGATGCGGAACATGGGCCCGCGCAGCAGCGTGGCCGAGGGGAACCACAGGCCCCAGCTGGGCGCGCTGAGCAGCGGCAGCCGCGGCTCGTTCAGCCGGTCGCCAAAGTGCTCCTCGGGGTGCGCGCGGTACACGATCTCGCGCCACTGGTCGCCCAGCGTGCTCATCCACGCGTAGATGCCGCGCTGCGCCCCCAGGGTCAACCACACGCGCTCTTCCACCTCGATGAAGCGCCGGTCCACGGGCAGGTCCGCGCGGTAGCGGACGATGGCGTACCCCTCGGCCTCGCCGCTCTCGCCCCAGTAGAGCACGGCGGCCAGGTCGTCGCGGCGCCAGCTCTTGGTCCAGGTCCGCTCGGTTCGGTCCAGCTGCCCCGTCTGCAGGCGCTGCGCGGCCTCGCGGTACACGGCGCGCATGGCCGCCTCGTCCTCGTCGCCGTCCACCAAGCGCACGCGCATGCGCTCGGTCTTGTCGTCGGGGAGCAGGTTGGGGGGCACCTGGTACTGGTGCGCCTCGCCGGCCAGCCCGTACCCCAGGCTTTCGTAGAAGGCCGCGCGAAAGGGAAACAGGACCGAGGCCACGTCGCCCCGCTCGCGGGCGTGCTCGAACCCGGCGATCAGCATGCGCGTGGCCAGCCCCCGCTTGCGGTGCGTGGGGGCGATGGAGACGGCGCCCACGCCGGTGGCGGGCATGTCCACTCCGCTGATCCACTGCCGCAGCCAGAGCAGCTGGCAGGCGCCGATGAGCCTTCCGTTCTCGGCCGTCACCCACAGCGACTCCAGCCCGCCGTGGGGCCCGTTGACCAGAAAGTCCTCCCACCACTCGTGGCCCCGGTCGGGCGAGGGAAAGCTGTGCGCCACCAGCCGCGCCACGTCATCGATCTCGTCCGGCCGCGCCGGGCGATACGTCTCCGTCAATCCGCCTCCCCCCGTGAGTCTGCCGTCCGCCGCCGCGCGCGAGCGGATTGGCCCGCCTTGCGCAGCCTCATGCCGCCCCGGCGCCGCGGCTGCGGCGCCGCGCCGGAGCCGATGCGTGTACCGTGCCACCTGCCGCACTGGCGGGGCCCGGACCCATGAACCCGTGGAAACGCCCCATGACCAAACAGCTCGCCCCCCTCCGTCTGCCGCTCCTGGCGCTCGCGTTCGCCTCCATGGGGGGCGCGCCGGCCTGCACCCCGGCGCCGGGGAGCGGCGGCGGCGCGGCAGACAGCGTTCCGCCCCCGGCGGCGCAGGCCGGCGGCGGCACCGCCCCCACCGCCGCGCGCACCGAGGTGATCCCGGGGCTCGAGGTGCTGGTGCGCGACTCCATGCACCTGCTGCGTGGCAAGCGCGTGGGGCTGATCACCAACCAGAGCGCCGTCACCCGCACGGGCGAGCACGCGGCCGACTACCTGCGCGCCAACGGGGTGAACCTGGTGGCGCTCTTCGGCCCCGAGCACGGCATCCGCGGCGACCTGGAGGCCGGCGAAACGGTGGCGGCCGGGCGCGACACCAAGACCGGCGTCCCCGTCTACTCGCTGTACGACCGCACCCAGCGCCCCACCGACGAGGAGCTGCGGGGGGTGGACGTGCTGGTGTTCGACATCCAGGACATCGGCGCGCGGCCCTACACCTTCGTGTGGACCATGGCGATGGCGATGGAGGAGGCCGCGCGCAAGCGCATCCCCTTCGTGGTCCTGGACCGTCCCAATCCGATCACGGACGTGTCGGAGGGGCCGGTGATGCACGCGGACGTCAAGAACGTCACCCAGGTGATCACCGGCTACTATCCCACCCCGCTGCGCCACGGGATGACGGTGGGCGAGGTGGCGCGCTACTTCAACGACGACGCCAACGTGGGTGCGCAGCTGCACGTGGTGCCGGCGGAGGGGTGGCGGCCCGACGTGTTCTTCGACCAGACGGGGCTGCCGTTCGTGCGGCCCAGCCCCAACATCCGCTCGGTGGACGCGGAGCTGAAGTACTCCGGCCTGGTGCTGGCTGAGGCCACCAACGTGCACGCGGGGCGCGGCACGGAGGCGCCGTTCTCGTACTTCGGCGCGCCGTGGCTGGACGCGGAGCGGCTGCGGCAGGCCGTGGCCCAGTACAACCTTCCGGGCGTGCGGCTGGTGCCGGAGCAGATCCGCCCCACCCGCGACCCCGCGGTCTACACCACGTACCGCGATACGGCGTTCACCTCGCTGCGGCTGGACGTGACGGACCGCGAAGCGTTCCGGCCCGTGTACACCGCGCTGGTGCTGCTTACCGAGGCCAAGCGCCAGAACCCGGAGCGCTTCCGCATCATGAACGCGGGCTTCACGCAGATGATCGGCTCGCGGTGGGCGCGCGAGGCGTTCGACCGCGGCGAGGACCCACGGGTGATCCAGCGCCGCTGGGACGAGGAGCTGCAGGCGTGGATGCAGAAGCGCGAGCGATACCGTCTGTATCCCAGGCAGTAGGCCCGGCGGCAAGACCGTTATTCGTCCCGTCGGTCCCAGGGGGAGCAACGCATCGTCATTTCCGAGGGAGGCGCCGGCGCGATCCTGACGCGTGCTGGATCGGCGGCGCCGACCGAGGAACCTGCCCGCACGATCTGGTGCTCCGCGGCGCGCGCCGGCCCCGCCGTGCAGCGGTCAGGCGAGGCCCTCGGTCGCGCCGGCGTGTCTTGCGTCGGGCGAGTCAGCGCGGCGCTCGCTCGGAATGACAATGCGGTCGGTACAAAAGTTCGAAAGTGCGAAGGAGCCGGTGGTCAGCGATCGCGAACTCCGTCGGCTACGTCTGAGGCAGATTGTTCTGGCTCATTCGCACTTCCGCACTTTCGCACTTTCGCACTTCTGCACTTCCGCCCTTTCGCACCCGTTCGGCGTGCCCGGTGAGCGCGTACGTCAGCCCGGCTCGCCCGGCTGCGGGCCCTGCTCGCGCCGAAAACGCATCACCAGATCTTCCACCCACCGCTCCACGTCGGCGGCATCCTCGCCGTAGAGCGACGTTTCCTCCTCCTGCACGCCCGCGGGCGCGGTTCCCCCGCTGCGCTCCACCGCGGCAGAGACCACGGCGCGCCAGGTGGCGCGCTGGGCCACCCGGCCAAAGGTGCGCATCCCGATGCCGTCCAGCAGGTCCGCCGAACGGGTAAAGGAGCGCACCTCGAAGCGCAGCACCCCGGGCTGGGGCTCCGTCACGTCGAAGCGCATCGCGCCGGAGAGCGGGTGCCCCTCCAGCGTCACCACCGTGCTGGTGCAGTCTTCCACGTGCACGCAGCGCACCTGGATGTGGCCTCGCAGCGGGATTTCCAGCGTGAGCGTGGCGCCCACCTCCAGCGCCGTCCGCGACCCGGGCTCCGCCCCCACGTGCAGCAGGCCCGGCGGCGCCAGCGCGTAGAACTCGGTGCGCACCACCTCGAACAGCTCCTCCCGGGTCAGGCGGCTGCCGTGGATGTCGGCCCAGTAGCGCTGGCGGTGCAGCGTGCCGGTGCCCTCCGCGGGAAGCATTTCGGGGAGGGCGTCGGCCAGCTTGCCCAGCCCCTCGCCCAGCGGCGTGGGCGTCACCCCGAACGTGTCCGTCAGGCCGTTCACGGCGCCCTCCGGAAGGACGTTCCCCTCCTGCAGCATCGTGATCTGCCCCTCCTTCACGGGAAAGGGGATCCCCGCCGTCTCCAGCGCCTGCGTCCCCATCTTTGCCACCAGCTCGGGAACGGGCACCAGGACGGGGGTGCGCTGGGTGATCTTTCCCAGCAGTTCGATCACCTCGCGCATGGTGGTGACGTCCGGGCCCATCACGTTCACCACCGTTTCACGCGGCTGGTCGCGTTCCACGGCGCGCGCCAGGGCCAGCCCCAGGTCGTCCATCCACACGGGCTGGAACGGCTGCCCGCCCGTGCCGATGAGGGGGATGGCGGGAAGCCGGCGCACCAGCTTCAGCATCAGCGAGATCACCTCGTCGCCCGGGCCGTAGACGTTGCCCGGGCGCACGATCAGCCACCCCGGGGGCGCCTCGGCGCGCACCACCTGTTCGGCGGCCAGCTTGGAGCGGTGGTAGTCCGACTGCCCCACGTCGGCCCCGTAGGAAGAGACGTAGACGAAGCGGCGCACCCCCGCCCGCCGCGCCTCTCGCGCCAGCCGGCGTGTCCCTTCGACGTTCACCTCCTGGAAGGTGAGCTCCGGCGGATCCTCCGCCACGATCCCCGCCGCGTGCAGCACCGCGCCGCACCCTTCCGCCGCCCCGGCCACCGCCTGGTCGCTGCCCACGCTGCCGGGGTGCGCCTCCACCCCCGCGGCCCACTGCCGCGCGTCGGCGGCGGCGTTTCGCGACAGCAGCCGCACCCGGTGGCCGGCGTGGAGCAGCTGGTCCACCGCCGCCTTTCCCACCACCCCCGTGCCCCCCGTGACCAGCACCTTCATTCAGGCCTCCCAGTTGCATGGCATCCCCGGTGCGGCAGCGGGTGCAAACCCCTTGCCCGGGAACGGGACGGCGCGTTCCGATCCCTTGGGGACGGATCGGTTACCGCCAGATGGTGCGGCGTGAACCCCCGCGCGGGGTGGTCCGATTCAAAACTCTGGCTTATGGACGACGGATCGACCATAATACAGGACCCTTGATCATAATTCGGCGCACCCGGCGCTCACCGGCCCTGTGGGGGCGCGGCGCCGGCGGCGGCGGGCACGCCGCCCGGGTGGTCTTCACCCCCGAAATCCACCAACCTGTCCGGAGCCAGACGCACATGGACGCATCCCCGCCCCCCCGCCCCCGCAAGCCGCGCCGCCGCTGGCGCTGGCACGTGCCCCCGGCGCTGGTGCACGGCGGCGAGAGCCTTGAAGGAGCGCAGGTGCTGGACGAGGTGCAGGGACCGCTGGGGCTGCTGCTGTGGGAGACCTACCGCGACGTGGCCCTGTGGGCCGCCACCGACCCCGAGCTGCGCGAAGGGCTGTTCGCGGCCGGGGCGGCGGCGGCGCGCCGGGCGGCCATGGACGCGGCGGGCGCGGACCCGGCGCTGGAGCGCGCGCTGCGGGGCGCGGCGGTGGTGCTGGCCGACCCGGCGGGCGCGCAGGAGCAGGAGGTGATGGCGGCGTGCCGGCAGGCGGCGGACTGGGCGGAGCAGCGCGGGCTGCTGGCCACGGCCGTCACCCTGGCGACGGCGGCCGCGCTGGCGTCCCCGGCGCACGCGGGGGCGGCGTTCCGGGTGGGGCAGATCGCCCGGCGCAAGGGCGAGGGCGCGCGGGCGGAGACCTGGTTCCGGCGCGCGGTGGGGCTGGGGCGGCAGGCCAAGGACTGGCTCAGCTACTCCGAGGCGTTCCTGGGGCTGGGCAACCTGTACAAGCAGCGCGGCAACTACCCCGCGGCCCGGCGGTTCCACATCCGCGGCCTGCGAGCCGCGCGCCGCCACGCCCTGCGCGACGTGCAGGGGCGGGCGCTGCACGACCTGTTCACGATCGCGGTAGAGACCAGCCCGCCCGCCGAGGCAGAAGAGCTGGCGCGGCTGGCGTTCCGGGCTTACGGACCCCGGCACCCCAAGCTCCCCGTGCTGGCGCACGACGTGGCGTACTTCTGGATGAGCCAGGGGCGCTTCGAGCCGGCCCTGGAGGTGTTTCGCGCCGTCCTTCCGCACCTGCACGACACCGGTGAGCGCATCCTCTGCGCGGGCAACGTGGGCCGCGCTGCGGGGGCCGTGGGCAACCGCGCCGTCTTCGACGAGGCCTGGGAGCAGGTGTGGGGCGCCCAGGGCGAGTGGGAAAAGCAGGCGCTGGCGCCGCAGGCGCTGCTCGAACTGGCCCACGGCGCCAGCAGCCTGCGCGATTGGGCCCGCGCCGAGCGCGCCGCCGAAACCGCGCGCGAGCTGGGGCAGCGCCGCGGCTCGGGGCAGGTGGTCATCGAGACGGACGCGGTGCTGGACGCCGCGCGCCGCAAGCGCGGGCTGGAGCAGCCGGCCGCCTCCGCCGCCGCCGAAGACACCCAGGACCTGGCGGCCGACTTCGTCCGCTCCCTCCGCACCGCCGGCTCGAGGTAGACCGGACGGCGGAGCACCAGCAGCGGCCCTCTCCGGCTCCGGGGAGGGCCGCTTCGTTCGCCGGGGCCCGAGCTTCCCCCTCGGGAAGGGGCGGGGGGTGGGGGGTCCTTGCGGAGACGCGCGGCGGGTGAAGGATTGTACGCGCACTCCAACCCCGCACGCGCACGGACGATGTCACGAATCAAGCTGGGAGTGGTGGACCAGTCGCCGGTGCGCACGGGCGGCACCGCGGCCGACGCCCTGCGCGAGACGCTGGAGCTGGCGCAGATCGCGGAGCGGCTGGGCTACTCCCGCTACTGGCTGGCGGAGCACCACAGCACCAACTCCTTCGCCGGGTCGTCGCCCGCGGTGCTCATCCCGCGGGTGGCGTCGGTGACGCGCGACATCCGCGTGGGCTCCGGCGGAGTGATGCTCTCGCACTACTCCCCGCTGCAGGTCGCGGAGAACTTCCGCACGCTGGAGGCGCTGTTCCCCGGCCGCGTGGACCTGGGCATCGGCCGCGCGCCGGGCGGGGACGCGCGCACGGCGCTGGCGCTGCAGTACGGGCGCGGGCGCATCGACATCGACCGCTTTCCCCAGCAGGTGCAGGACCTGGCCGCGTGGCTGAGCGACGCGTTCCAGGACGGGCACCCCTGGCGACGCGTGCGCGCGATGCCCCGCGCGGGCACCGTCCCCGAGCTGTGGCTGCTGGGCTCCGGCGGCAGCAGCGCGTTCTACGCCGGGGAGCTGGGGTGCGGCTTCTCGTTCGCGCAGTTCATCAGCGGGCAGGACGGGGCCGGCCAGGTGCGCCAGTACCGCGAGCGGTTTCGCCCGTCCCCCTGCCGCGCGGAGCCGGCGGCGAGCGTGGGGCTGGGGGTGATCTGCGCGGATACGCAGGCGGAGGCGCAGCGGCTGGCCTCCAGCCTGGAGCTCTGGCGGATGCGGATCATGCACGGCCGCGACCGCGGCATCCCCTCGCCGGACGAGGCGCTGGCGGAGTTGGGCGCCGGGTGGACCCCGCCGCGCCTGGGCCAGGACGGCGCGCGCATGATCGCCGGCGACCCGGCGCAGGTGCGCGACGAGCTGCACCGCGTCGCCGCCCACTACGGCGTCGACGAGCTGATGATCGTCACCGTCACGCACGACTGGCACGCCCGCGTCCGCTCGTACGAGCTGATCGCGGAAGCGATGGGGCTGGAGGGGGGGAGTGGGTGAGGGCGGGAGTGCGGGAGTGCGAAAGTGCGAAAGTGCGAAAGTGCGAAAGTGCGGAGGCGCAACGGAGCCGGTGGTCGGCGCGATCCGTTGGGGGAAAGGCGGGCAGTGCTGGATGGCTGGGGGTGCGACGGCCGGAGGCGGACCGGATGGGATCGGCAGGATGCCGGCGTCCCCT
>JAHWJJ010000209.1 GCA_019348475.1 Gemmatimonadota bacterium
CGGGCGGGGTGCGGGGCGGGGGCCGGGGCGCGGGGCCGGGGGCGTCCGCGGCCGTCGGGGGGCGGGGGCCCCCCGGCCGCCCCGTGGACGTGCACCCGGGCGTCGGCCGGGGGCAGGTGGCCAACGTGGACGGCGGGCTGCGGGTGCGCACCTCCGCCGCGTGGGTCCGCACGCTGGGCACCCGCGGCCGCCTGGACGTGGAGGTGGGCTCCGGCGCGGTGGAGGTGCGCGACGCCCAGGGCGAGGTGTCGCTCTCCGCCGGCTCGGGGGCGGTTACGCTCGCCGGCGTGCGCGGCACCAGGGTGGACGTGGAGACGGGGAGCGGCGCGGTGACCGCCACGGACGTGCGCGCGCAGGAGCTTTCGGTCGACGTGGGCTCGGGCGCGGTGCGGGCGTCCGGGGTCCACGCGCGCGAGGTGGAGGTGGAAACGGGGAGCGGGTCCGTGGACCTGGCGCTGGCCGCGGACGCGCGGCGCGTGACGGTGGATACCGGCTCCGGCGGGGTGACGCTCTCGCTGCCGCCCGGCTTCGGCGCGGACCTGGTGGTCTCCACCGGCAGCGGCGGCATCTCCGTGGACGTGCCGGTCACCGGGCGCCAGTCGCGGCGCGGCAGCTTCCGCGGCCGCATCGGCGACGGCGGCGGGCGCGTGGAGATCGACACCGGCTCCGGCGGCGTCCGCGTCCGCCAGCGCTGACCCCATCGTCATCGACCGGAAACCAGGGCCCGCCCTCCACCAGGAGGGCGGGCCTTTTCGCGTCGGCGGCAGAGACTCGCGATATACGAAATCTGCCAACTCACGACGCGCTGGACCACGGCTGGCGCAAGGGGCGCGCTTGCATTTGTGGCTGGCGTGGCGCATGGAATTTCAGCGAAATTGGAGGGCTTGACGCTGCATATCAAAAAACATATAATTGAAGCGAGGGGGGATGGAATACCCGCCGCTGCGCCCGCTGGTGTGGCTTGGTGCTTCCAGGAAGGAGTTTCGCCGGTTCCCCGAAGATGTGACGCGCTTGATGGGGTACCGGCTGTTCCTGGTGCAGGCCAACCGCGAAGTGCCCGGCGAAAAGCCGCTGAGCGGGGGCGTGTTGAAAGGGTTGGGAATCCGCGAGATCAGGGATGACCATGATCGGGACACCTATCGAGTGGTCTATACGGTCAGGCTGACGAACGCGGTGTACGTGCTGCACGCCTTCAAGAAAAAGTCCAAGTTCGGGATCTCTACTCCGGTGCATGAGATCGAGGTGGTGCGGCGACGGTACCTGAGGGCGCTGGAGTCGGACGCGGCGTGGCAATCATCAGCAATCCAGGATGAGATCGATGAGTGATGAACTTCCTGAGTTCGAGGTCAGCAGCGGGAACATCTTTGCCGATCTGGGGCTTCCTGACGCAGAGGAGTTGTTTGCGCGCGCCAATCTCATGCTGCGCGTCACGGTCCTGATCGAGGAGCGGGGGCTGACGCAGGCGCAAGCGGCAAAGGTTCTCGGCACCAACCAGCCCACGGTCTCCGACCTGATTCGCGGAAAGTTCAACAAGTTCTCACTGGAGCGGCTGATCGGGTTTCTGACCGCGCTGGGACAGGACGTGGAGATCAGCGTGCGCCCGCGCCCCGCCGACAGCGAAGGCCCCGCGCTGGTCGTCACGGCCGGCGGCTGAGGCATCCCTCGCGCGATCCGCCTGACCCGGAGGCCCGCCGTGCAGCAGACGGCGGGCCTTGTCCGCATCCGCCGATCCCCCTTGTACGAACATTGCAACCGGCCGCCGGTCCGCCGCGCCGTGCAGGTGCGGCGCGTGGGGGTGCGCGCATTCGGCAGGAGGATAGGCGGATGGAATCGTCCGAGAGGTCGGTGTCGGTCTGGGAATCGACGGTGCCGCAGCGCCAGTATCCGCCGCTGGCCGGGGCGGCGGAGGCGGACGTGTGCGTGGTGGGCGCGGGGATCGCCGGGATCACGGCCGCGTACCTGCTGGCGAAGGCGGGGCGCCGGGTGATCGTGCTGGACAAGACCAGCGTGGGCGGCGGCGAGACGGGGCAGACGACGGCCCACCTGAGCAGCGCGCTGGACGACTACTTCCACGTGCTGGAGAAGGTGCACGGGGAAAAGGGCGCGCGGCTGGCCTTCGAGAGCCACCAGGCGGCTATCGAGCGCATCGGCGCCATCGTGGCGGAGGAGGGGATCGACTGCGACTACCTGCGCATCGACGGCTACTGGTTCCGCGAGCCGGGCGACCCGCACGGGCCGGAGTTCCTGCAGAAGGAGCACGACGCGGCCCGCCGCGCCGGGGCCGAGGTGGAGCTGGTGGAGCGCATTCCCGGCGTGCCGTTCGACAGCGGCCCGGCGCTGCGCTTCGCGCGCCAGGGACAGTTCCACGTGCTGAAGTACCTGGCTGGGCTGGCGGACGCCATCCACCGGCTGGGCGGGCGCATCCACACGGGGAACCACGTGACGGAGGTGGAGGGCGGCCCGCGCGCGACGGCCAGCGGCGACGGCTTCTCGGTCTCGGCGGGGGCGGTGGTGGTGGCCACCAACCCGCCGGTGCACGACCGCTTCGCCATCCACACCAAGCAGGCGCCGTATCGAACGTACGCCATCGCCGGAAAAGTGCCGGCGGAGTCGGTCCGGCCGGCGCTGCTCTGGGACACGCTGGAGCCGTACCACTACATCCGCACGCAGCCGGTGGAGGGCGACCCGTCGCGGCTGTGGGTGATCGTGGGCGGCGAGGACGTAAAGCAGGGGCACGCGGACGACCACGCCGAGCGGCACGCACGGCTGCTGGCGTGGGCGCGCCCCCGCTTCGGCATCCAATCCGCGGAGCTGCAGTGGTCGGGGATGGTGATGGAGCCGTTCGACTACATGGCCTTCAGCGGGCGCGACCCGTCCGGGCGCGACAACGTGTACGTGCACACCGGCGACAGCGGGCACGGGATGACGCACGGCACGCTGGGGGGAATGCTGATCTCGGACCTGGTCCTGGGCCGCCCCAACGAATGGGAGACGCTGTACGACCCGTCGCGCAAGACACTGTCGGTGGACTCGCTGAAAGAGTTCGCCATGGAGAACCTGGACGTGGCGGTGCAGTACGCCAAGCTCTCGCCCACCTTCAGCGACGCGGAGGGCGCGGCCCAGGTGGCGCCCGGGACCGGCGCGGTGGTGCAGCGCGGGATGCAGAAGGTGGCCGTCTACCGCGACGAGCAGGGGGTGGCGCACGAGATGTCGGCGCTGTGCACGCACCTGCAGTGCGTGATCCGCTGGAACAGCGAGGAGCGCAGCTGGGACTGCCCCTGCCACGGCTCGCGCTTCGCGCCCACCGGCGAGGTGCTGACCGGGCCCGCCATCTACCCGCTCAAGCGGCTGGACGGCGGAGGCGCATGAGCGAGGCGAAGGTGGCGCTGCTGGACGTGGACGGTACGCTGATCGACAGCAACGACCAGCACGCGCAGGCGTGGGTGGACGTGGGGCGCGAGTTCGGGATCGACGTCGACTTCCATCACGTGCGCCGGCTGATCGGGATGGGCGGCGACAAGGTGCTCCCGGCGGTCACGGGGCTGCAGGAGGACGACCCGCAGGGAAAGAAGATCAAGGAGCGGCGCGGCGAGATCTTCCGCGAGCAGTATTTGCCCGGACTCAAGCCGTTTCCCGACGCCCGGGCGCTGCTGGAGCGGCTGCGTGACGACGGGTACACACTGGTGGTCGCGACCTCCGCCAGCAAGGAAGACATGGACGGGCTGCTGAAGCAGGCGGGGATCCGCGACCTGATCGAGGAAAAGACGTCGTCCAGCGACGCGGAAGAGTCCAAGCCCGACCCCGACATCGTCCAGGCGGCGCTGAAGGCGGCGGACGCGCGGCCGGAGCAGGCGGTGATGCTGGGCGACACGCCGTACGACGTGGAGGCGTCCGGGCGCGCGGGGGTGCGGTGCGTGGCCCTGCGCTGCGGCGGCTGGGGCGACGGCGACCTGGGCGACGCCGTCGCGGTCTACGAGGATCCTTCCGATCTTCTCGCCCGCTACTCCGAATCACCGTTCGCGGCCGGCTAGTCGCCCCGGCGCGGCGCCTCCCGCGGGACGGTACCGAATCCCACAGGTTCGTGTGTGGACCGGGACCCGAACGGAAATTTCACGCGGAGGACGCGGAGGAAAAGCAAGAGGACGCGGAGAACTCCCTCGGTTCTCCGTCCTCACTCGCTTCCTCCGCGTCCTCCGCGTGATGCTTTTCGGATTCTTTTTGGGCTCGCACGCGCGGCTGGATGCGATGTCCGCTTTGCGCAGAGTAGCTTCACCGGCGAGATTTGCCAGAGCGTCGGGGGTTTCGCACACGGTGGGAACAACATGCAGATGCAGGAGCAGGGCGCGGGTGGCGAGGTGGCGGCAACGGAGCTGGGGGCGGAGGCGACGGCGCCGGTGCCCGGCTGGGGGTGGACCGAGACGGCGCTCTCGCTGATGGTGTTCGTGTGGGGCGTGAACTTCGCCGTGGTAAAGCACGCGCTCGACACCGTTCAGCCGCTGGCGTTCAACGCGCTGCGCTTCGCGATCGCGTCGGTGCTGGTGCTCGGCGTGCTCCACGCCCGCGGCGAGCTTTCGCTTCCGGACCGGCGCGACCTGCCGCGGGTGGTGGCGCTGGGGCTGCTGGGAAACGTGCTGTACCAGATGTGCTTCATCCTGGGGCTGAACCGCACGGCCGCGGGGCACGCCAGCCTGATCCTGGCGCTCACACCGGTGTTGACGGCGTTCCTCTCCATGCTGACGGGGCACGAGCGGCCGGGCCCGCGCACCTGGGGCGGCGCGTCGCTTTCCATCCTGGGCATTGCGCTGGTGAGCGGCGCCAGTTTTCGCGTGGAGGGGACCAGCGCACTCGTGGGCGACGCGCTGCTGGTCACGGCGTGCGTGGCGTGGGCGGTGTACACGGTGGGCGCGCGTCCCGTGGTACGGCGCTACGGCTCGGTGCGCACGACGGCGTGGACGCTGTGGTGCGGGGCGGTGGGGCTGCTCGTGCTGGGCACCCCGGCGCTGCTGCGGCAGGAGTGGGGGACGGTGGGGGTACGGGCGTGGGGGGCTCTGGTGTTCTCGGCCACCTTCGCCATCGGGCTGGCGTACCTGATCTGGTACCGCGGCGTGGAGCGCATCGGCAACACGCGCACCGCCATCTTCAGCAACCTTACGCCCGTGGTGGCTCTCTTCGCGGGCGTGGTGCTGCTGAACGAGGCGCCCTCCGCGCTGGCGTTGCTGGGCGCGGCGCTCACGCTGGGCGGCGTGATGATCGTGCGGACGGACCCCGGGTCGGCGGGGTGAGGGGAGTGCGTGAGTGCGGGAGTGCGGGAGTGCGGGAGTGCGTGGGTGCGTTAGTGCGGGAGTGCGTGGGTGCGGGAGTATCGTACGCGTGCTGGAGAAGCGCGGGCTGCGGCTGGACGCGGACGGCACCGCCGCGCGTGGCGCCGGCTGCGCGTTCGCTGCCCGATGGGCGGACCGAGGGAGGCATTCCGGGGCTCCGTCCGGGTTGACACAACCCCGCGCCACGGCTACGTTTGCGGCCAACCGGGACAGCCCCGGAACGGCGCGCCGCGAGGGACGGGAGCGCACGGAGGATCAGGCGGCCTCGCCGGGTCCTCCTTTTCGTTGCCGGGCCCGCGAACGGTCCCGCGGATCGTTGCGTTTTCGTTCACGCCCGTGCATCTTGCCGACAGTCCATGAGCCGAACCGCACTGATCACCGGGGCCACCGGCTTTGTCGGTGGGCACCTGGTCCGGCGGCTTGCCGGGGCGGGGTGGAAGGTGCGTGCTCTGGTGCGCGCCACCACCGACACCCGGCTGCTCGACGAGGTGGGCGCCGAGCGGGTGGTGGGCGACCTGGACGCGGTGGATGCCCTCCGCGAGGCCGCCGACGGCGCCGACACCGTGTTCCACCTGGCCGCGCTCACCATCGCGCGGGGAGAAGCGCCGTTCGTGCGCGCGAACGCGCAGGGAACCCGCAACGTCGTGCGGGGGGTACTCTCCGCCTCGCGCCGCCCCCGCCGGCTGGTGTACCTGAGCTCGTACGCCGCCTGCGGGCCCGCGTGCCACGGCCGGCCGCGCGGCACGGACGAAACCCCCGAGCCGCTCACCGCGTACGGGCGCACCAAGCTGCAGGGCGAGGCCGCGGTGCGCGAGGCCACGCGGCACGGCATCCAGGCCGTCATCCTGCGCGCGCCGCCGGTGTACGGACCCGGCGACCACGCCCTTCTCCCCTACTTTCGCCTGGTGAAGCGCCGCCTTGCCCCCGCGCCCGCGGGGCCCGGCCTGCGCACGCACATGGTGTTCGTGGACGACCTGGCCGCCGCCCTGCTCCGCGCGGCCGACGCGCCCCCGGGCACGTACGCCGTCGCCGAGCCGGTGGAGCACCCGTGGCGGGACGTGGTGGCCCACATCGCCGCGGCGCTGGGGACGCGGCCCGTGCACGTGCCGCTGCCGCCGGCGCTGGTGCGCGGGGCGGGAACGGTGGCCGGATGGTTCGGCGGGCTGGGCGTGTTCGACCGCGAGAAGGCCGAAGAGATGCTGGCCCCCGCCTGGCTGTGCGACCTGAACGGATTGGACGCGCTGCTGCCGCCGGGCACGGCCACCCCGCTGGCGGAGGGCATCGCCCGCACCGCCCGCTGGTACCAGGAACACGGATGGGTTTGATGGCGACGATCGAGGAAAAGGTACAGAGGACCGTGGACCTGTTCGACAAGTGCCGCCGGTTCACGGCGGCGCGGGAGATGATGGACCGCGGCCTGTACCCGTACTTTCAGCCCATCGAGGCCAGCCACGACACCGAGGTGGTGATCCGCGGCGAGACCAAGATCATGGTGGGCTCCAACAACTACCTGGGCCTCACCCATCACCCGTACGTGCTGGAGCAGGCGCGCGACGCGCTGTTCCGCTACGGCACCGGCAACACCGGCAGCCGCTTTCTGAACGGCACGCTGGACCTGCACGAGCGGCTGGAGCACCGCCTGGCGGGGCTGATGGGCGCCGAGTCGGCGCTGGTGTTCAGCACCGGGTACCAGACCAACCTGGGGATCATCGGCGGGCTGGTTTCGCGCGGGGCGGTGGTGGTGCAGGACCGGCTGAACCACGCCTGCCTGCTGGACGGCGCGCAGCTGGCGGCCGGCGAGCTGGCGCGCTACGCCCACGCCGACATGGGCGCGCTGCGCCGCCTGCTGGAGCGCAACCGCGACGCCAGCGGCGTGCTGATCGCCACCGACGGCGTCTTCTCGATGGAAGGGAACATCGTCGACCTGCCCACGCTGGTGGACATCAAGGAGGAGTACGGCGCGCGGCTGCTGGTGGACGACGCGCACTCCGTGGGCGTGCTGGGCCCCAACGGCGGCGGCACGGCCGAGCACTACGGCCTGCAGGACCGCGTGGACCTCACCATGATCACCTTCTCCAAGTCGTTCGCCTCCATCGGCGGGGCGGTGGCGGGGCCGGAGGACGTGATCCACTACCTGAAGCACCACTCGCGGCCGCTCATCTTCAGCGCCTCCATGCCGGGGTCCGCCGTCGCCACCGTGCTGGCCTGCCTGGACGTCATGGAGCAGGAGCCGGAGCGCCGGCGGCGCCTGTGGGAGAACGCCGACTACCTGCGCGGCGGGCTGAACTCGCTCGGGTTCGACACCGTGGGCTCGGAAACGCCCATCATCCCCGTGTCGTCGGGCGACATGGAGAAGACCTTCATCTTCTGGCGCGCGCTGTTCGACGCGGGGATCTTCACCAACCCGGTG
>JAHWJJ010000210.1 GCA_019348475.1 Gemmatimonadota bacterium
CGCTCACCTGGCGCGAGCGCTTGACGGCCTGGGCCATGTCGGTCTTGATCTCGCCCACGGTCACGCCGAACTCCTTTGCGTGCCCCAGGTGGGTGATCATGGCGGCGCTTTCCAGCAGCGCCTTGGTGGGGATGCAGCCGATGTTCAGGCACACCCCGCCCAGGTTGCCCTCTTCCACGCACGCCGTTTTGTATCCCAGCTGCGCGGCCTTGATGGCGGCCACGTAGCCGCCGGGGCCGGCGCCGATCACCACGATGTCGAAGCTGTTGTCCGCCAACGCTCACCTCAGCAGATGCGAGTTTGCTGCACATGGGCCGGCGCCGGGCGGATGCACGCAGCGTGCACGGCCGGGCGGCGGGCGGAGCAAACTACGCGGGGCGGCGCGGGGGAGCAACGGCGGGGGGTTCCGCGCCCGGCAGCGGCAGCGCCGCGGATGACGCGTGCCGCGGCCCGGAACCAGCGCGCTGGTTCACGCGGCCGCCGTCGGCGAAGGCGGCTTCAGTCGCAGCGAATGCCGTAGACGTCCCGCTGGCCCGAGAAGAAGGCGGCCCCGTCGCTGACGGCAATCCCGGAGCTCACGAAGTCTCCCGGAGCCAGCGCGATCTTCCTTCCGACCTGTTTTCCGCTTTCCCGGTCGAACATCTCGATCTGGTAGTTTTCCACCACCAGCGACCGCCCGCACTGCGCCAGATACGTGGAGCCGCCCTCGAGGGGGGTTGCCCACGCCACCTGTCCGCTGCTCGAATCCAGGGCGTACAGCCGGGCTGCCTGGGTACCTAAGTAAATGCGCTCCCCTGCCAGCACGGGAGCTCCCCACACGTAGCCGTAGAGGTCCCGGTTCCAGGCCTCACGTCCGGTGAACCGGTCGACCGCGATCGTGCCGCCGTCGGCCCCACCCCCGGCGACCAGCAGCCGCCCCGCGACGACGGGAGCGCCTCCCGCGGTAAACTCGTCCGCTGACTGCGAGCGCCACAGCTCGCGCCCGGAGCCCCGGTCCAGTGCCACGATGACCACCGTGAGCCTGTACCGGTTGCTCGTCAACATGCGGTTCATGGCTGCGTAAACGGTGTCGCCGGACACGGCGACCCCGCCCGCCTCGCCGCCGATCCACGAAGGGTCGTCACCCCGCACGTCCCACAGCGCGCGTCCCGACTCTCTCTCCAGCGCCACGATCCGCCGGTCGCGCGTTCCCAGGTAGAGCGCGCCGTCGTCCACCGCCGGCTGCGCGTAGTCCGGCGACGATGCGTAAGTGAACTCCCGGCGCCACAGCAGCGTCCCCGTGGAAACATCGTAGGCTCCAGCGCTCGCGACGCCGGCGTAAAACACACGCCCCGCGTAATACAGCAACCTCCGCGAGCCGCGCGTATCACGGTTGGCGTCCCGCCACGCCACGGCTCCGGTCGTCTTGTGATAGGCCGCCACCCCGGAGTCGCTCGCGACCACGACCAGATCGCCGGCCATGACCGGCTCACCCTGCGCCTGGCCGAACCCCTGGACCTGCCACAGGAGGCGGGGGTCGGCCCCCCCGTCGTCCGCTTCGCCCGCAGGCGACACGCAGCCGGCAAGCCCCACCATCACAAGAAGCCGGGCCCGCGTGAGGCGGTACCGCGCCGGCTTTCGCGGGCGAGGAGCGGCGAACGTATGCATTGGAGCGGAGTTGGGGACGTAGACCCGGCGCTCGCCGGAAGGGGGGGTGGTGACGGACAACGTCCAGGGCACCGCGGCCGTGACGATCCCGACAGGACCAGAGGCAGCGGGTGAAGCGCACCGTCCCCGTTCAGGATGCCCGGGCCAGGGCCGCGACCTCATCTACCAGTTCCGTGAGCGCGCGTCGCTGAGCCCGCAGCATATCTACCGAGGCGGCGCCGGGGAACAGGATCCCGTCCAGGCGCGCGGCCGTGGCTGCAGGCTGCGACCTGAGCGCACCCAGGGCGCCGGCAAGCTTTTTCTCCCCCGGAAAGTACTCGCGGTTCAGGGCGAATACGGCCTGGAGCACCGCGTGGACCGTCTGCTGGACGATGGCGCTGGTGTAGATGGAATCCGCGCGCTCGACCGCGGAGGCGTAGTGCGGATTGCGGGGCCAGAACGCGGCCTCGGCCACGAATCGCGTGAGCACCGCGGCTCGCAGCGGCTCGGGGTACGGATCCACCAGCGACTTCCACCTCGCCAGCCGCCCGTCCGGATCTTCGAGGATGTCCATGGCGCGTACGTCGGACAGCGCCACGTAGCTGAAGAAGCCCATCACCGCCCATACCGAGAGGGTGCGGGCGAAGGTGCCCTGCCCACAGGCGTCGATCGTACGCTCCACGTCCCCCGCATTCCGCATCCAGCACTCCACGCGCACGGAGCCGGCCATCCAGTCCGTGCCGCACTCCTCGAACGGCACGTCGGCGCCCCAGGAGCGCGGGTCCGCTGCCGGGCCGAACTCGCGCGCCACCATCGCCTCCCGGTGCGCGGGGGGCTGCACCGCGTTGCAGAACAGGTACAGGTCCAGGTCCGAGTGCTCGTCGGCCACGCCCTTCGCCCACGAGCCGCCCAGGGCGATCCCGCACGGCCCCTCGCCGAAGCCGCGCACCAGCGGCAGCAGCCGGTGAACGAGAGGGTCGAGCCCTTGGTTGCGAACGCGCTGAGCCGTCATCCCGCGGGGAGAAAAAAGAAGAGCGAGGGGCAGCGCAGGGGCAGCCCCGAGCTGGCCGGCGGGGGCGGTGCCGCGCGGTCACGGCTCGCCAGCTTTCACTGAGCCCGTCCGCCTCCTCCGTCGGGGTGTCCCGCCAGAACGTACGCGGATGAAAGCCGTCATCCGCGCACCCTCTTTCTTCCTCCACCACCGCGATCGGTCGCGGGGCACGCCCCGGAGTCAGTCGTCGTCCGAGCGGCCCTGGAAGCCGTTCTTGATGCGGATCTCCAGCTCGGCGCGGGCGGAGAGCTGCGCCAGGTTCAGCACGTTTGCGCCGCTGCGGAACAGCGCCGCGGGGTCCAGCAGCACCTCCACGCCGCGGCTCTCCCCCTCGCGCACCACCAGCGGCGGGTTCAGCTCCGTCTCGATCTCGATCTCCGCCTCGATGAAGGCGCGAAAGCTCTGCGGCGCGCCGCCCGTAGGCGTAAAGCTGCCGACCACCAGCACGCTGGCGTCGCGCGGCCAGTCGGGGAACTGCGCCAGGATCTGCGTGCGAAGCTGCTCGATGCGGGCGCGCTCGGCGGGGTTCTCCTCGTCGTCCTCCAGGTCCTCCACCTCGAACTCCACCTCCTCGTACGTCCCCGCCGGCACGTTGCCGCTGCCGATGGCCACGGTGCCGCCGGTGAGCGGAAGGTCGATGAACAGCGGACCCGCGTCGAAGTCCTCGCAGTCGTCGGCCGCGCCCGGGGCCTGGCCGCAGGTGTTCACGTCGTCGTCGCCCTTCAGCTGGAACTCGGCGACGATCATGCGCACGTCGTCGATGCGCAGCGTGCCGTTGGCGCCGGTGATCACCAGCTGGTCCGTGCCGCCGGTCTGGAAGACGGCGCCCGAGGCGAGCGCCTGGCCGCCCGCCACGCCAAAGCGCAGCTGGACGCTCCCCGCGCCCCCCCCGGCGGGGTTCTCGGAGCAGGCGGCAAGGGCCAGCAGCGCGGCGCCGGCGGCAAAGGTTCGGTGGATGGACATGGTCGGACTCCCGTGTGTCTGGATACGCTGCGCCGGTCGCAGAGCGGCGCGATTTCGGTTGCCTCGGCAAGGCAGGAGCGGTGCCCGCCGGGTCCGGAGGGCCGGGGGACGGCGATCCCCCGCGCCGGGCCTGGCACGTTTCCCCTGGCGTGGACCACGGGTGGCGTCGCGGCGCGCCGCCCCGTATCGTCTCGCATCGAGAGAGTGACGCCTTGCCTCTCCCGCGGGTCACACCCGCGGCCGCCCGGGTCTCCGCGAGACACGGACCCCTTTGCCCGCCGCCCGGCCCGTCTGCACGCGCGGTGCGGCGCATCGGGCGAAAGCTCCCTGGACCGGCTGGCCGGGGCGCGTGTGGGAATTCAGCGAGTGGAGAGCAGATGCCGCAGTCGTCGTCCTCGTCCCCCGATCCGGCGCTGCGTGAGCGGCTGGAGCGCGCGGCGGAGGGGCTCACCTACACCAGCGAGTCCGACCGCCCCTTCGAGTTCTTCTTTCTCCCCGGCGCGGGCGACGCGCCGCCGGGGGCGCAGGCGTTCGGCACGCTGATCGGGGCAGAGGGCGCGGTGGAGGAACGGGACCTGGACGACTTCTTCATGCGGCACGTGGAGACGGTGGATCCGTACGACGCCCAGGCGCAGCGCATCCGCCCCCGCTACGAGGCCCTGCGCGAGACGCTGCGGACGGCGCTGCGGGGGACGACGGTCTACCGCACGGGCCGCATCCAGGTGCAGTGCTACGTCGTGGGCGGCGACGGGCGCGGCAACCTGGCCGGGGTGCGGACGGTGGCGGTGGAGACCTGAACGGACGGGGCGCCTGAGGTACTGCGTCGGCTGCACATCCGTGGCGCGTGCGCGGGGGTCGAAAGGCTTGCGCGGCGGTGGCGGATAACGTACGTTGCACCCCTTCTCCGCCGTACCTGCGCTCTCGCTCCCGGGGGCGCATTCCTTTTTTCCGGACCTCTCTCCCCACATGAATCGTCTCCCCTTGCGCGGCCCCGGTGCCGCGGCGCTGGCGTTCGTCCTTTCCGCCTGCGCGACGGACCAGCTGACCGACGCCGCCGGCCGCGGCGCCAGCCTGGAGCTGCAGGCGGCGTCCGGGCCGTCGCTGGTGATCAACGAGATCATGCCCAACCCCGCCGCCGTGTCGGACGACGTGGGGGAGTGGTTCGAGGTGTACAACGCGGGCACCGCGGCGGTGGACCTGCTGAACTACGCGATCGCGTCCAACAACGACGCGGTGCACGTCATCAACCAGAGCGTGGTGGTCCCCGCCGGCGGCTACGCGGTGCTCGCCCGCAGCGGCGACCCGGCGGTGAACGGGGGCGTGGCGGCGAACTACTCGTACGCGCACCAGACGTTCAACCTGAACAACAGCGCCACCGACTGGCTGGCCCTGCGCGACCCGTCCGGCGCTTCGGTGGATTCCGTGTCGTGGGGCACCACCTCGCCCCCCAACGGCGCGTCGCGCGGCGTGGTGGACGCGCTGGCCGACAACCTGGTGATGAGCGGGCCCAACTGGTCCACCCAGACCACCGTCTACGGCCTGGGCGACAGGGGCACGCCCGGCGCCGCGAACGACGGCGCGGCCACCCCCCCGCCGCCCCCGCCCCCGCCGGCGCCCGGCACCGGCGTCCTGGTGATCAACGAGATCCTGGCGGACCCGCGCGCGGTGGCGGACGCCGCCGGCGAGTGGTTCGAGGTGCACAACGCCGGCACGGCCGCGGTGGACCTGCAGGGGTGGACCATCGCGTCGCTGAACGACGCGCCGCACGTGGTCTCCGCCAGCGTGGTGGTCCCCGCCGGCGGCTTCGCCGTGCTGGGGCGCAACGGCGACGCGGCGACCAACGGCGGCGTGACGGTGAGCTACGTCTACGCCGGCGCGACGACCGTGAACCTGGGCAACGGCACCGACTGGCTGGCGCTGCGCGACGCGGCGGGCGCGTCGGTGGATTCCGTGGTGTGGACCAGCACCGTGGCGGGCACCTCGCGCGCGCTGATCGACCCGGCCAGCGACAACCTGAACGTGAACGGCGCCGCCTGGACCAACAGCGAGGCGCTCTTCGGCGCGGGCGACCGGGGGACGCCGGGCGCGGCCAACGCCTCCGGCGGCGGCGGAGGAGGCGGCGGGGAGGCGGGGGTGGTGGCGTCGGTGACCGTCAGCATCAACTCGCCGCGGCAGATCCCCGTGGGCTACACCAAGCCGGCGTTCGCCAACGCGCGCGACGGCGCCAACCAGACGGTCACCGGCGTCGCCTACACCTGGACCAGCTCCGCCCCGTCCATCGCGGCGGTGGATTCCATGGGGTACATCCAGGGGCGGGGCGTGGGGACGGCCACGATTACGGCCACGGCGCCCAACGGCGTCTCGGGCTCGGCGCAGATCGGCATCCTGGAGGCGGACGTCCCCACCACCGCCGTCTACCGCAGCCACGTGGAGTTCGGCACGCCCGCGGCGCCGGGGGTGCTGGTGAGCAAGCGCGAGTTCGTGTCATCGTACAGCGAGACCCGCGGCGGGCCCAACTGGGTCTCGTGGAACCTGAACGCCACGCACTTCGGCCCGGCCGCCCGCTGCGACTGCTTTACGGCCGACCAGACGCTGCCGGCGGGGACCACGCCCGTCGTGGACTTCAACTACCGCAACGGCGGGTACGACCGCGGCCACATGGTGCAGTCGGAAAGCCGCACGGCCACGTACCAGGAGAACGCGGCCACCTTCCTGCTCACCAACATCCTTCCCCAGGCCGGCGAGAACAACCAGGGCCCGTGGGTGCAGTTCGAGAACTACCTGAACGACCTGGCCCGGCAGCAGGGCAAGGAGATCTACGTGGTCGCGGGCGGCGAGTACTCCGCCAACCCCGCAACGCTGAAGAACGAGGGGCGGGTGCAGGTGCCGGAGTGGACCTGGAAGGTGGCGGTGGTGATGGACGGGGGCCAGGGCCTCGCCCAGGTGCACGGCCACGGCGACCTGCGCGTGCTGGCCGTCCGCATGCCCAACGACACCGCGGCGGCGCGCGGCATCCGCAACCACCCGTGGCAGACGTACCAGACCACGGTGGACCACATCGAGGCGCGCACGGGCTACGACCTGCTGAGCGCGCTCCCCAACGCGGTGGAGCGCATCGTGGAGTCCGGCACCCGCGCGCCGGTGGCGGCCACGGACGGGCCGTACGTGGGGATCGAGGGCTCGCCGGTCACGCTGGACGCGTCCGGCAGCAGCGACCCGGACGGCGACGCGCTGTCATTCGCGTGGAGCTTCGGCGACGGCGCCACGGGCACCGGCGCCCGTCCCGCGCACACCTGGGCCGACAACGGCACCTACGCCGTGCGCGTGATCGTCAGCGACCCGTACGGCGCGGCCGACACGGCCACCACCACGGTGACGGTGATGAACGTGGCGCCGCAGGTGGCGGCGTTCGCGGGCGGGCAGCTGCTGCAGGGCGAGACGTACGCGGCCGCGGGCTCGTTCGCCGACCCCGGCGCCGACAGCTGGACGGCCACGGTGGACTACGGCGACGGGAGCGGCGCCCGGCCGCTGGCGCTGGCCGGCACCGGCTTCGCGCTCTCGCACCGCTACGCGGCGGCGGGGACGTTCACCGTCACCGTGCGGGTGACGGACGACGACGGCGCGGCGGGGGTGCGGACGGCGACCGTGGTGGTGCAGTCGCCGGCCCAAGCGGTGGAGGCGCTGGCGGGCGACGTGGACGGGCTGGCGGCGGACGGCGCCATCGCGCGCGGCGCGGCGGTCTCGCTCAACGCCAAGCTGCGCGCGGCCGGGGCCTCGCTGGCGCGCGGAGATCGCGCCACGGCGGTGAACCAGCTGGAGGCGTTCGTCCACGAGGTGCGGGCGATGGCGGACTCCGGGCGGATTCCGGCGGCGGACGCGGCCGCGCTCACGGCGGCCGCGCGGCGCATCGCAGCCAGCGTGCAGAGCCTCTGATCCGCGGCGCGGACGCGGGGAAAAGGACGGGGCCGCATCCACACGGACGCGGCCCCGTTCGCTTTGTTCACGCTGTCCAACATTGGCGCGTTTTGACGACGCGGAACGCGCCTCTTGTTAAGCCGGGTCCGGGGCCGTAGACTGGAGAGTGTAAC
>JAHWJJ010000211.1 GCA_019348475.1 Gemmatimonadota bacterium
GTGGAGCAGGGTGGTTGCCCGCCAGGAGAGGGCGCTCGGCGGGCCGCTGGATCTCTGCTTCTCGCGATCGAAGGTCTCCCTCCCCGCGAGGAACACGTGGGGGGCGCCGGGGGAGGGGAACGGGCTCGGGCGGCGACGCGGGCCCTCTCCCCCGCCAGGCCTTTCGCTCGTTCCTCGCGACGGCTGGCGACCCCTCCGCCAACCCCGGGGGAGGGGTGGTGTGGAGCACGCTCTCATCCGCCAGGCGAAGTTCAACCTCCCCCAGGGTTTTTTGGGGGAGGTCGCGAGGCGGCGAGCGGGTGGGGGCGCGGCTGGGACTGCCCACGCCAGACGCGGGCCCTCTCCCCCGCCAGGCTTTTCGCTCGTTCCTCGCGACGGCTGGCGACCCCTCCCCCAGCTGCGGGGGAGGGGTGGCGCGGAGCAGGCTGTAATCCGCCAGGCGAAGTTCCACCTCCCCCAGGGGTTTTTCGGGGAGGTCGCGAGGCGCCGACCGGGTGGGAACCTGGCTGTCGCGGGACCCGGTTCGAAGCGCGATCGCCTTCTCCCGTGTCCGCGGGGAACGAGCGGGGAGCGGCCGGGGGAGGGGCGCCGTGATGCGCGCGCTCTTCGTCAACTCCGGGATCCTGGGCCACGCCTCCGTCGCGCGCCTCTTCCGCGAGGTCGCGGACCGTGATCCATCCATCGACGCCACGCACCTGGACCTGAGCGCGGAGCTCACCCCGGCGGAGCGCGTGGTCCGCCGGCTGATGTGCGCGGGCCCGGCGCCGGGCTCGTCCGCCGCGGCCTCGCTGGCGCTGCCACGCTTGCGGCACGAACTGCACGCGGGGGTGCTGGCTGCGCGGCGTATCCGCGCGCTGGAGCGGTCGGGGAACGCGTTCGACGTCATCCACTTCCACACGCAGGCCACGGCGTACGCCAGCCTGGGGCGGATGCGGCGGACGCGCTCCGTCGTCTCCATCGACGTGACGCAGCGGCTGGCCAGCGGCGAGGTGCCGGCGGGGCTGGCGCGGCTGGACTACGCGCCCAACGCCGTGATGGACCGCCGCGTCTTCCGCGCCGCCGCCGCGATCACCGCCACCTCGCGCTGGGCCGCGGACGACCTGCTGCGCGACCAGCCGCGGCTGGCGGAGCGCGTGCACGTGATGCCGTATCCCGTGCCGCTGGACGGCTTCGAGGCGGGGTGGATCGACGAGCGCGCGGCGCGGAGTCCGGAGGCGCCGGTGCGCGTCCTCTTCATCGGCGGGGACTGGGTGCGCAAGGGCGGGCCGGAGCTGCTGGAAGCGTGGCGCGCGGGCGGATTTGCGGAGCGCGCGTGCCTGGACGTGGTGACGGACTGGCCCGGCGTCACGGCGCTGGATGCGGGCGGGCTGGCCGTGCATCGCGGCGTGCGGGCGTACACGCCGGCGTGGTTCCAGCTGTGGCGCCGCGCGGACCTGTTCGCCATGCCCACGCGCGGCGAGGCGTTCGGGATGGTGTTCCAGGAGGCCGCCGCCGCCGGGCTCCCGGCCATCGGCACGCGCATCAACGCCATCCCCGAGATCGTGCAGCACGGCGCCACGGGGCTCCTCGTTCCACCCGACGACCCCCGCGCCCTGGCGGACGCCCTCCGCCGCCTGGTGGACGATCCCGCGCTGCGGACCCGGCTGGGAGGTGCGGCGCGCGCCCGCATCGAGCAAATTGCATCCTTCGACCGCTACGCCGCCCGGCTGGGCGCGGTCCTGCGGGGCGCCGTCTCCTCCGACTGGCTGCCTTCGCGCGCCGAATGACGAATCCGCCTCCAGCGCTGGTTCGGGCACTTGATTGGCCCGAGCGTCGGCCGGGAGGCCTTGCCGCGGGGAGGGGCCTACCTCGTGTAAGGCTGGGTCAGGGCGAGACCCGCTACACCTCGGTAGTGCTTCAAATTGAACGTGCAGAGGGTTGCATTCTGTCCCAACGCCGTTCCATGACGACGAAGCCCGGCACCGCCAGCGGCTGCGTCTGGGCGCCGAACCAGGAAACCGCCGGCGCGTGGCCGCGCTGGACGTCGATCAAGACGTCCGTGTCGAGAAGGTACACGGCTACAAAAGGGTGCGGTTCTGGTTCCGCTCCCGGAGCTCACGCGCAAACGAGACGGGATCCTCGATGTCTCGGCGGCTGCCGATCACTCCCTCCCAGTATTCCACGAGTTCCGCGCCCGTGAGGGGCTCGTCACCGGATGCCGGCAGGGTGCGGCTGCTCGCCAGGACGCGAAGCGCGTACTCGGCCAGGGGCAGGCCCAGGCGGGCCGCCTCGATGGAGAGTTCCTCTTCCAGCTCTCGGGGGAGATTCAGCGTGATCGTCACGACGCGGCTCCTCGATGGCGTCAACGTTGAAGAATACTAACATCGCAGCCGATCCATGCGCGACGGGTGCGAAACTTGTGCTCGGGCGCGCTTGCCGGGCGCCGGCTACGGGAGCACCTTGCGGGCGCGCGACCCGGGGCTCGCGGGGTGCTGAACTTTGGACGATCAACATCATCCGCTCAGTCGATTGACTCAGGAGCCCATCCACACCGCCGAAGGACGCGCCTATCGCCGCCGCTCTCCGCTGGAGGCGGTGGGCGCGGCGGTGTCGCGGCTGCTGCCGGAAAGCGGGCCGCGGCGCTGGCTGCGCGCGCTGTACCGCGGCGCGCTGGGCGGGGGGCGCGGCATCGCCTGCACCCTTCCCGGCGGGGAAACGGTGCGGGTGTTGCCGGAGTACCGCTTCATCGGCTGGAACCCGGTGGAGTACGCCGCCTTTCGCGCCGCCTCCGCGCCCGGCGGCGTGGCCCTGGACGTGGGGGCCAACGTGGGCGCGTACGCGCTGCTCTTCGGCGCGTGGATGCGGCCCGGCGGCCGGGTCTACGCCTTCGAGCCGTCGCCGCGCGCCTTTGACGGGCTGCGGCGGCACGTGGAGATCAACGGCCTGGCGCAGGTGGTGCGGCCGGTGCGCGCGGCGGTGAGCGACGCGGAGGGGACGGCGGCGCTGGCGGGGGCGGACCAGCAGGGAACCAGCCGCCTGGCACACCCGGACGACGGGGACACGATGACGGTGGAGACGATGACGATCGACGGCTTCTGCGCGCGCGAGGGGATCACTCCCACGCTCATCAAGATCGACGTGGAGGGGTGGGAGCTGGAGGCCCTGCGCGGCGCCCGCGAAACCATCGCCCGCGGCGGCGGCGGCCTGGCGCTGTTCGTGGAGATGCACCCCACCGCCTGGCGCGAGCGCGGCCTGGCGGCGGACGACGTGCGGGCCGAGCTGCACCGGCAGGGGCTGCGCGCCGTGCCCCTGCGCCCCGTGGCGGACCCCTGGGCGCTGGAAGGCGAGTGCCTGCGCCTGGAGCGCGCCCTATGAGCCCCCACTCCGGGCGCAACGCCACCGCGCAGGCCGGCTTTCCCAAGGGCCGCGTGGGATGGCTGATCGGCGCCATCCTGCTGGCCATCCTCATCGCGGCCGTCGTCATCGTCCGCGGGCCGTGGGGGCCGCCGATCTCGAAGTTCGGCGCCGGGGCGCGGACGGCGGCGCTGCTGCTGGTGGCGGCCGTGCCCATCGGCGCGCTGGCGTGGGCGTGGAAGCGGCTGCCGCGGTGGGGGCGGCGCGTGGCGCCCATGCCGCTGGGCGTGCTGTCGCTGATGCTGGCCCTGCTCGCCTTCGCGCAGGCCAAGGTGTTCGCGGAGCGCGTGCGGATGGGGCGCGACCCCGCCACCGTCGCGGCCGCCAACCTGGCGCGCGGCGACACGCTCTTCTGGGCGGTGGAGGACTCCGTCGGCAACCTGCTGGCGCCGCCGCTGGTGAACCGCTGCATCATCAACCGCTACGAAACCCGCATCACCCCCGGGACGGACGGGATGACGATGAACGCCCGCCACGCCCGCTACCGTCGGCGCGCCACGGAGCGCGCGCGGCGCCACAACGAGCTGGTAATCGCGCGGCTGGGCATCCCGGCGGAAGAGGTGCGGCGGCAGACGGACGCGTTCTGCCCCGACTGAGGCGCCCGGTGCGCATCCTTTTCGCCAACGACGGCATCGGCGACGCGGGCGGGGTACAGAACTACCTGGCCGCGGTGATGCCGGCGCTGGCGGAACGCGGGCACCATATCGCGCTCCTTCACCTGGACCCGCGCCGGCCGGAAGCGCCCTCGCCCGCGCCGCACGGGGCGCCGCACTTCGGGATGGCGGAGATGGGCACGGACGCGGCGCTGTTCGCCGCGCTGGCGTGGGAGCCGGACGTGGCCTTCGTCCACAACATGCGCCCGCTGGAGGTGGACCGCCGCCTCTGCGCCGCCGTGCCGACCGTCAAGTTCATGCACGGCTACTTCGGCACCTGCGTCAGCGGCCAGAAGGCGCACCTGTTCCCCGCGCGGGAGGTCTGCGGAAAGCCGCTCGGCCCCGGCTGCATCCCTATCTACGCCGTTCGCCGCTGCGGGCGGATGCGTCCGGGGTACGTCGCCGCGGGGTACCGCTGGGCCAACGAGCAGAACGCCCTGTTCGGCCGCTACGCACGGATCGTCACCGCCAGCCGCCACATGCGCGACGAGTACCTGCGCAACGCGGCCCCCGAGGGGCGCGTGCAGCTCATCTCCCTCTTTCCCACCGTCACCGGCCAGCCGGCCCCGCCCCCGCCCGAGTTCCGCCTCCTCTTCCTGGGCCGGATGACGACCATCAAGGGCGGCGACCTGCTGATCCACGCCGTGGCCGATGCCTCCGCGCGCTGGGGCCGTCCCATCCCGCTGACCATGGCGGGCGACGGGCCGCAGCGCGCGGAGTGGGAGCGGCTGGCGGCGCGGCTGGGCGTGGACGCTACCTTCACGGGATGGGTGGACGACCAGGCGCGCGCGGAGCTCTTCCGCGCGGCGTCGCTCCTGGCGGTGCCCAGCGTCTGGCCGGAGCCGTTCGGGCTGGTGGGGCTGGAGGCCGGCGTGTTCGGGGTGCCATCGGTGGCGTTCGACGTGGGCGGGATCCGCGACTGGCTGTCGGCGGGGAAGAACGGTTACCTGATCTCCGGTGCACGCCCCAGGGCCGTCGCGCTGGCGGACGCGCTGATGCTCGCCCTGCGCGACCCGGACCACCTGCGGCGGATGCGGGTCGGCGCGCGCGAGGTCGCGAGCGCGTTCTCGCTGTCGCTGCACGTGGAGATTCTGGAGACGGTCCTCTGCACCGCCGCAAACCGCCCGGCGCCGGCGGGATGAACGCGCCCGTCTGGCACCTGCTCACGGGCGAGTATCCACCGCACGGCGGCGGGATCGCGGACTACACGGCGCTCCTGGCCCGCGCGCTGGCGGACGCCGGACGCGACGTGCACGTCTGGACACCCGCGCCAGTGGAGCCGTCGAGCGCCGGCGGGGTGACGGTGCACGCGATGGATGGATTCACCGGCGGGGCGCTCTCCAGGCTGGGCGCGGAGCTGGACCGCTTTGCCGCGCCGCGGCGGCTGCTGGTGCAGTACGCGCCGCAGGCGTGGGGGCTGCGGGGGATGAACGTCCCCTTCTGCCGCTGGCTCCTGGCCCGCCGGCGCGCGCGGGACGACGTGCGGGTAATGTTCCACGAGCCGTTCTTTCCCTTTGGCTGGCAGCGCCCGCGGCGCAACCTGCTCGCGGCGGTGAACCGGTGGATGGCGCGCCTCCTCCTGCGCGCGTCCACCCGCGCGTACGTCTCCATCCGCGCGTGGGAAAAGCTCCTGCGCCCGCTCGCGCCTCGGGGGCTGGAGTTCACGCTGCTGCCGATCCCGTCCACCATCCCTTTCGTGGACGATCCCGGTCGCGTGGCCGCCATCCGCCGGGAGCTTTCGGAGGATGGGCGGCGGCCGGTCTTCGTCCACTTCGGCACCTACGGCGGCATGATCGCGCCGATGCTGAAGACGGCGCTGAGGGCCCTGATCGCGCGGCGGCCGGACGCGCGGATTCTGCTGCTCGGCCGGGATGGGCCAGGCTTCTCCCATCGCCTTTGCGCCACCGACGCGCGCTTCGCGGATGCGCTCGTCGCGCCCGGCTACCTGCCGCCGGAGGACGTCTCGCTGCACCTGCAGGCTTCGGACGTCGCCCTCCAGCCCTATCCCGACGGTGCCGACACCCGGCGGACGACGCTGATGGCCTGCGTTGCGAACGGCGTCCCCACCGTCACGACCCGCGGCCGGTTCACGGATGGGGAGGTGATGCTGTCGGTGGCCGGCTATCCTGCTGCGAGCGAGCCGCACCGGATGGGCGAGATCGCCGCCCTGGTGCTCGAAGATCCGACGATCACCCGGATCGGCGAGGGCGGACACGCATCATTGCGCCAGGGGACGCGCGAGTTCTACCTCCGACACTTCGCGATCGAGCACACGGTCGCGCGGCTGCTGGCGGACGAGGGCGGGGGATGAAGATCCTGCTCGTGGGCGACTACCCGGCGGACCCGACGCTGGGCTCGGCCAAGGTCTACTACAAGCTGCGCGAGGAGTTCGCCGCGCTGGGCCACCACTGCGACCTGCTGATGGGGCCCGGCATCGCGGACCGGCCGACGAACTGGCGTGCGCGGCAGACGCTCTCGCCGTGGCTGGCGGACCGCGCCATCCGCCGTGCCTTCCGCCGGCGCGGGCCGTACGACGTAGTGGACGTGGCGAGCGCGGAGGGGATGGTCTTCGCCGCGCGGCGCCGCGCGGGGCTGGGTCCGCGGCCGGCCGTCGTCTCGCGGTCGCACGGGCTGGAGCACCTGAACTACCGCCGTACGCTGGACGATGCCGCGGACGGGTTGATCGCGAAGCCGTGGACGCGCCGCCTGTACTATCCGCTCGTCCGGCTTCCGCAGGTCGCCGCCGCCGCGCGCCTGGCGGGCGCGATCATCGTGCTGAACCCCGGTGACGCGGCTTTCGCGGTGGACGCGGGATGGAAGCCGGCGGAGCGCGTGCACGTGGTCCCGCACGGCGTTTCCGCGCGTTTTCTGGCGGATGCGCCGCCCCCGGACGCGCCGCGGGGCGGTGGTGTGCTGTTCTGCGGATCGTGGGACAACGTGAAGGGCGCGCCGTACCTGGCCCGCGCCATGTCGCAACTGGCTGCGTCGGGCCATGCGCCGCGCCTGACGATCCTGGGTCCCGGGCTGCCCGAGGAATCCGTCCTGGCGTCGTTCGACCCGGCCGCGCGCCCGTTCGTCCGCGTGGTGCCCCGCGCGCCGGAGGACGAGGTGATGCGCCACTACCGCGCGCACGACGTGCTGGTGGCGTGCAGTACCTACGAGGGGTTTGGGATGGTGGTCGTGGAGGCGATGAGCCAGCGCCTGCCGGTGGTCGCCACCCCCGTGGGCTGCGCTCCGATGCTGATCCGCGATGGCAAGAACGGCGTCATCGTCCCGCCGCGCGACCCCGCCGCGCTCGTCGCCGCGCTCCGCCGCCTGATGGCGGACGCCCCCCTGCGCCTCGCGATGGGCGACCGCGCCGCCGAGACGGTGCACCCCCTCACCTGGCGCGCCACCGCGGAGCGGACGCTGGACGTGTACCTCAGTTCCGTGAGCCGTTCGCGTTGAGCGCTCGCACCTGAGCGATTGAAATCGCCGCTGCAAAATCGCAAAGTCCGCCTGCGCGGCGCCCGCCTGCGCGGACTGCACGGCCACATTGGCGAGGGCCGCCGCCGTCAACCTCCCCCGGCATGCGCGGCCCGTAGCGGCGCCCCCCGGCCCCGCCACTCCGAGCCTGCGCACCGCGACCCACCGTACATTTCACGCGATGCTTTTGGAGTCT